>NZ_JBOGBT010000093.1:0-80610 GCF_051656365.1 Silvania sp.
CCCGCTTTAACGTTAACCTGATCACCCAGGCTGCCCAGGTTTGCTACTTTATCAAGCAGAATAACTTGCATTACCTTATCCTCTTAAAGTCGTATTAATGGACCGTGCCCGATTACTGATGACGATCAGTGTACGGCAGCAGAGACAGGTAGCGAGCGCGTTTGATAGCGCGAGCCAGCTGACGCTGATATTTTGCACGAGTACCGGTGATACGGCTTGGGACAATCTTACCGCTTTCGGTGATGTAGTTTTTCAGCGTTGCGATATCTTTATAGTCGATCTCTTGAACGCCTTCCGCGGTGAAACGGCAGAACTTGCGACGACGGAAATAACGTGCCATATGGCTAGTCTCCAGAATCTATCAAATCAATCTGCTCGGCATGCAGAACCATCTTGCTCAGGCCGTTCTTTGCCTTGTGGCAAGAAATGAACCCCTGAACGGTTACTGCGCTACCGACCGTTATACTGTGAGTAATGGCCTGGTTTTCGTGTCCGCTAATAATAACGGGCATTTGGCACCACGCCTGCCGGTGAAACCCGGCTTCCTCCTGCACTGAACGATGCTCAAGCACGAACTGGCAGTGAGGAATTCCTGATGGGCTGACCTTACGAAGGGGGGTCCTGCACACAGTGCCAGACAACACCAGACGGTTGGTCATCAGAAATTACTCTTCAGAATCCCCAGCATCAGCATCATCTGCGGTTTCATTTGCGAAGTCATCGCGACGCTCACGGCGCTCGTCTTTCGCTTTAACCATCGGAGATGCTTCAGTAACTGCGTTCTTAGTACGCATTACCATGCTGCGGATAACGGCGTCGTTGAAGCGGAAGTTAGTTTCCAGCTCATCGATCGCTTCCTGCGGAGCTTCAACGTTCAGCAGAACGTAGTGAGCTTTGTGCAGTTTGTTGATCGGGTAAGCCAGCTGACGGCGGCCCCAGTCTTCCAGACGATGAATCGTGCCTTCTGCTGCAGTGATTGCAGTAGTGTAACGTTCGATCATACCCGGAACCTGTTCGCTCTGGTCAGGATGGACCATAAAAACGATTTCGTAATGACGCATCGAATTGCTCCTTACGGATTATTCAGCCTCCTGTCTGGGTCAGCCGCGGCCCATGGAGGCAAGGAACGTGATTAAAGGGCGGCTGAAAAATTGACGCGCCATTCTAATTGCACCCCCCAGAAAACTCAAGTTGATTGCACAAATAATTCGCACAAAGCGTAAAGCCAGTCTAAGTGGGTGATTTACCATTAGTCACAGGCGATCGCGACGTTTTTTTGAACAACAGCATCAGAAATGGTCGCGATTGCCCACCAGATTAGTGGTTACACTTTAACCAGTAGACGTGAATATCGTCGCACCGAAGGTTGTCGTGGAGCGCATATCATGAAAAAGATCACCCTGGCCATTCTGGCTGCGCTATTGCTCAGTGCAAACGCGACAGCAGCCATAAAGGTTGATAGCCGACAGGCCAGAAATATGGATGATGTGCAAAGTCTGGGCGTCATTTATATCAACCATAACTTCGCCACGGAAAGTGAAGCTACAGAAGCGATTAACGCAGAAGCCGATGCGCGGGATGCCCGCTACTATCACGTCATGCTCACCCGTGAACCGGGCAGCAACGGCAATATGCACGTCAGCGCAGATATCTATCGGTAATGCTTTGACGCTAGCACCAGGAAAGCCAACAACGAGAATATTGTCATAGTGAGATTAGCCCCCTGCCCGGGGGCTTTTTTTATTTTTGCCCGTAATAGGCATTCGGACCATGCTTACGCATAAAGTGCTTGTTGAGCAGATAGCGGTCGACCGGCTGCAGCTGCGGATTGATACCTTGGGCAATCCACGCCATTCTTGCTACCTCTTCCAGCACCACGGCGTTATGCACCGCATCGTGGGCATCTTTACCCCAGGCGAAAGGACCGTGCTGCCAGACAACAACCCCCGGATTGTGCAGCGGCTCAGCATCACCCAGCGTTTCAATGATCACCTTGCCAGTGTTGAGCTCGTACTCGCCCTGCACCTCCTCTTCACTTAATCCCCGTGTACAAGAGATATCGCCAAAGAAGTAGTCCGCATGGGTGGTCCCCAGCGCGGGGATCGCCCGCCCGGCCTGCGCCCAGGCAGTCGCGTGCGTCGAGTGGGTATGCACCACCCCGCCGATTGAGGGATAACGCTGATAGAGCGCAAGATGAGTTGCGGTATCGGAAGAGGGTCGCCATTTCCCCTCGACGACCTTGCCGCTGAGATCCACCACCACGATATCGTCCACGCCCATGCTGTCATAGGCCACGCCGCTGGGCTTGATCGCTACCCACCCGCGCGCGCGGTCAATGGCACTGACGTTTCCCCAGGTAAAGGTGACGAGACCGTAACGCGGCAAATCCATGTTCGCCTCATACACCTGCTGCTTAAGCTGCTGCATGTTCGCCTCCTGTCAGCCCGGCACGCGCCATCTGTTCAAGCACCCAGTCGCGTGCTTTTACAACTTCTCGCTCCGGATTTTCAGCGGTTTCGCTCCACATCTCAATCAGATACGGTCCGCAATAGCCGCTCTGTTTAAGCGTGGTAAAGCACTGTTCAAAATCCACTACCCCGCTACCGAAGGGGACGTTTTTAAACACCCCCGGTCTCGTGTCTTTGACGTGTATCGCCACGATGTGCCCTGTCCCGGCCTGCAGCTCCATCTGCACGTCGTTATCCCACGCAGAAAGATTGCCAATATCGGGATAGAGCTGGAACCACGGGTTATTCAGATAGTGGGCATAGCCGAGCGCTTTGCTGATGGAGTTCATCAGCGGGTAGTCCATGATCTCTATCGCCAGCGTCACCTGCGCGCGGCTTGCCATCTCGACGCTCTCTTTCAGCCCTTCGCGAAAGCGGCGGCGTGTTTCATCGTTCGCTTCCTGATAGTAAACGTCATAGCCCGCGAGCTGGATAACGCGGATCCCCACGTCCTGAGCCAGGCGAATCGCCTTCGCCATGATCTCCAGCCCCTGGCGACGCACCGCATTGTCCTGGCTGCCGAGCGGAAAACGACGGTGGGCACTCAGGCACATCGACGGCACGCGTACGCCAGTTTCAGCGATAGCGGACACCAGCGTCAGCCGCTGCTCACGCGACCAGTCGAGACGCGACAAGCGCGCATCGGTTTCATCCACCGACATTTCGACAAAATCAAAGCCCAGCTTTTTGGCGAGCTGGAGTCGCTCAAGCCAGTCCTCCCCGGCGGGGAGGGCCTTTTCATAGATCCCGAGCGGAACCTGTTTGCTTAACATAGCCGCTCCTTATCCCCACAGCTGGGCGATGGAACGTTTGAACTGACGTGCGGCTTCAACCGGCGAGGCGGCATCGCGAATGCTGCGACCGGCGATAAAGACGTGAATCGGAATACCGGCGAACAGCGGCAGATCCTCGAGCGCCAGACCGCCCGTGACAGTGACTTTAAAGCCCATGTCGGCCAGACGCTTAACGGCGTTGATATCCGCTTCACCCCAGGCTACGCCCGCCGCCTGAGCATCGCGACTGCGGTGATACACCACCTGCTGAATACCGACGTCGCGCCACGCTTTCGCCTGTTCCCAGGTCCAGAAGCCGGTCAGTTCGATCTGCACGTCGCCGTTAAATTCTTTGGCGACGTCCAGCGCCCCTTTGGCGGTGTTGATGTCTGCGCAGCAGATCACCGTGACCCAGTCGGCGTTGGCTTCAAAACACATCCGCGACAGGATTTTGCCCGCATCGGCAATTTTGGCGTCCGCCAGCACAATTTTGTGCGGATACAGGGCTTTCAGATCGCGAACGGCGCGCACGCCCTCCCCCACGCAGAGGATGGTGCCCACTTCAATAATGTCGACCTCATCGGCGATAAGCCGTGTGGTGTCATAAGCGTGAGACAAGGTCTGGTTATCCAGCGCAACCTGGAGCATCGGTAACTGTGACATAGATATTCCCTCTTAGACGGCGGCCGCATCGGCGCGATCAATTAAATCCAGTACGTCCTGCTCGCTGCGGCAGGCGCGTAAACGGTCGAAATTGGCTTCATCTTCAAACAGATTAACGATTTGCATGATCCCCACTTCCTGATGGGTATTGGCATCCACCGCCGCCATGGTGATCAGGATATCGACCGGGTCATTGTCGTCATGGTTAAACACCAGCGGCGTTTTTAGCGTCACCAGCGCAAAGCCCGTTTTCTTTACGCCCTCTTCCGGGCGGCCATGCGGCATAGCCAACCCTGGGGCAATCACAAAGTACGGGCCAAACTGCGCAACGCCATCGAGGATGGCCTGGTAATAACGCGGCTCGACCACGTCGGCCGCGACCAGTAAATCGACACCGATTTTTACCGCTTCCTGCCAGCTGCTGGCGTCTGCCTGCAGCGTGATGGAGTGGTTCTCGGCCAGTGAATCACGTAATTTCATGGCGCAACCTTATTTCACATCTGCTGGAAAGTGCGCAGCGATCACTTCCATCAGTTTTGGGCCAAAATCTGCGGGGGAGAGCATATTGCGCACGCCCACCACGTATTTATTGCCTGACACCGTGATTTCGCCGGCGATATGGGTCGAGGCAATGATCACGTCCGCCCCACTGAGTTCGCTTTTGTACTCACCGACGGCGCAGCTGTTCACCGTGTGATTCACACCCTGCTCGGTGAGGAACTGATCCACTTTCATTTTCATGATCATGGAGCTGCCTTGTCCGTTGCCACATACAGCCAGAATACGTACGGTCATAATCGGAACTCCTTATTAAGCAGAGTGCTCTGCCAGTTGTTTTTCTGCGTCTTCTTCAGCGCGTAGAGCTCGCCCGGCGAAGACCATATAAGCCAGTGCAATCAGGATAATGACGGCCATAAAGACGATGCCGACCGAGGCAAATCCTTGCATCATTGGCGGGGCCAGAATCGACCAGTCCGCCATCCCCATCCAGGCACTCATCCCGGTGAGTTTTACCGCCCAGACGCAGCCGAAGATTTCAATCATGCCCATCACCAGGCAAATCTTGAGCGCCGCGCGCCAGCCGCCAAAGTGGTTAGCAAACACGCCAATGGTGGCGTTGGAGAAGAACATTGGGATAAAGCCAGGAATGATCAGAATGGAAGAGCCACAGCCCACGAGGATGCCAACCGCAATCAATTGGCCGATGGTGCCCCACATAAAGCCCCACACCACGGCATTAGGTGCAAAGCTATAGATAGCCGCACAGTCGATAGCAAGCACAGCACCGGGAATCAGACGTTGAGAGATACCGTTGAAAGCTTCTGACAATTCGGCGACGAACATACGCACGCCCTGGGTGATGATGAAAATCGCCACGGCGAATGAGAAGCCCGTTTGCAGGATGTAAATTGTCCAGTGAGTTTTACCGGCCATCGCCTGCACAACGTCAATACCGAAGGAAAGCAGGATAGCGCCAAAGAACACCGTCATCACAATCGCTGTGGAGACGATATTGTCGTGGAAAATATGCAGCCAGCCGGGCAGCTTAAGGTCTTCAACGCTCTCTTCTTTCTTGCCGAGGAACGGCGCCACTTTGTAGGCAATCCAGGACGCAAACTGCTGCTGATGGCCGATTGAGAAACCGCAGCCGTCAGTCACTTCCTGAGTGGGTTTGTACATCATGTTGGAGGTGATCCCCCAGTAAAGCGACACCAACACTGCGGTACAGATAATGGTGGTCCACATCGGGTAGCCGAAGATGTAGAAGGATACAGCTATCAGCCCGGCCTGCTGGAACATGATGTGGCCGGTGAGCATGATGGTGCGGATGCCGGTAATCCGGCGCAGCAGAACATAAATAATATTCAGCGCCAGCGCCAGCAACACCGCGTAGCCCACCCAACTGTAGGCGTCGCCCATCCGTTCGATGGTGGCCATCATCGATGCATAGGTGTCTGATATGGCACCGTTAATGCCGTACACCTCCGACATTTTGGCGACCACCGGCTTAAAGGTGCTGGTTAAAATGCCCGAACCCGCCTGAAGCAGCATAAAGCCGATGATGGTTTTGATGGTGCCTTTGACTATCACGCTCACGCTTTTGCGCAGCAGGATGTAGCCCAGACACGTCACAATACCCAGCAGCAGCGGGGCGTTAGTCATTACCTGATTAAAAAACACGGTAAAGACGCTGTAGAGGATCTCCATAACACTCTCCGGTAAAGGAAGCACGGTGCGCGAGGCTTGTGCGAAAGTGCCCCCACTCTAGTAATCACAAATAATCACTACAAGATTGCATTTGATTATTTGTGATGTATCACGCAAATTATTTCCACACGCCGCGCAGTGACTTTACCCTCAACAACTGACATCTATATAAAATCTTATAATTCAATTAATTAATTAAACTCAATGTAACAACAAGTAGGGCTGACGACGTCTGGAACGGACTTCGCACAAGAATTTCGCTTGGCAAAATGCCGTTGCAATGTTGCTTCCCCGGTGTCAACATAAATCAAAATACATCACCATTTGATTAATTATGAGAAAAATGGAGTCCGCAAAATGAGTAAAGTGAACAGCATCACCCGTGAATCATGGATCCTGAGTACGTTCCCGGAGTGGGGGAGCTGGCTGAATGAGGAGATTGAACAGGAGCAGGTCGCTGCCGGCACCTTTGCGATGTGGTGGCTGGGCTGTACAGGGATCTGGCTGAAATCAGAAGGCGGCGCGAATATATGCGTCGATTTTTGGTGCGGGACGGGCAAGCAAAGCCACGGTAATCCGCTGATGAAAACAGGGCATCAGATGCAGCGCATGGCTGGGGTACAAAAGCTGCAGCCTAACCTGCGCACCACCCCGTTTGTGCTCGATCCGTTTGCTATACGCCAGATTGACGCCGTGCTGGCTACGCACGACCATAACGATCACATCGATGTGAACGTTGCGGCCGCCGTTATGCAAAATTGCGGCGACGATGTGCCCTTCATCGGCCCGCAAACCTGCGTGGATATCTGGATCGGTTGGGGCGTACCGCCGTCGCGCTGCATCGTGGTGAAACCGGGCGATGTGGTGAAGATCAAAGACATTGAAATTCATGCCCTTGACGCGTTCGATCGTACGGCTTTAATCACCCTTCCCGTAGAGCAAAAAGCGGCGAGCGTGTTGCCGGACGGCATGGACCAGCGCGCGGTGAACTACCTGTTCAAAACCCCCGGCGGCACGCTGTACCACAGCGGCGATTCACACTACTCCAACTACTATGCAAAACACGGCAACGAGCATCATATCGACGTGGCGCTGGGCTCGTATGGTGAGAACCCGCGCGGGATTACCGATAAAATGACAAGCGCCGATATGCTGCGCATGGCGGAAGCGCTGAACACGAAAGTGGTTATCCCGTTCCACCATGATATCTGGTCGAACTTCCAGGCGGATCCGCAGGAAATCCGCGTGCTGTGGGAGATGAAAAAAGACCGGCTGAAATATGGCTTTAAGCCGTTTATCTGGCAAGTGGGCGGCAAGTTTACCTGGCCGCTGGACAAGGATAATTTTGAGTACCATTATCCGCGCGGCTTTGACGACTGCTTTACGATTGAACCGGATTTGCCGTTCAAATCGTTCCTGTAGTTGGCCACGCTATCGCCGGGCAATGCGCCCGGCGATTCCATCTTTTGCTTAGTATTTTCAGGCTATTTCAAATATCATCTTTTGAAATCAATTTATTTCGGAATAGCTCATGACAGAAGCACAGCGACACCAAATATTACTGGAACTCCTGGCGCAGACGGGGTTTGTCACCGTCGAACAGGTGATTGCCAGGCTGGGCGTTTCCCCCGCCACCGCACGCCGGGACATCAACAAGCTGGATGAAAGCGGCAAGCTAAAGAAAGTGCGCAACGGTGCAGAAGGCATCAGCCAGCAGCGTCCGCGCTGGTCGCCGATGAATATTCATCAGGCGCAGAATCACGACGAGAAAGTACGTATTGCCCGCGCGGCATCGCAGCTGGTCAATCCGGGCGAAAGCGTGGTCATCAACTGCGGCTCAACCGCCTTTTTGCTGGGCCGCGAGATGTGCGGAAAGCCGGTGCAGATCATCACTAACTATCTGCCGCTGGCTAACTACCTTATCGATCAGGAACACGAGAGCGTGGTGATCATGGGGGGTCAGTACAACAAGAGCCAGTCCATCACCTTAAGTCCGCAGGACAGCGAGAACACGCTGTACGCCGGACACTGGATGTTCACCAGCGGTAAAGGGCTGACCGCCGAGGGATTGTATAAAACCGATATGCTGACGGCGATGGCCGAGCAGAACATGCTGAACGTGGTCGGCAAACTGGTGGTGCTGGTCGACAGCAGCAAGGTCGGCGAGCGGGCCGGGATGTTATTCAGCCGCGCGGAGCAGATAGACCTGGTGATTACCGGTAAAAGCGCTAACCCCCAGATCCTCCAGAAGCTGGAAGATCAGGGCGTGAAGGTCCTGCGCGTTTAGAGATGCTGACGGAAAAACGCCACCGTGGCATCAAGAGCGGTCGGCGTGATGCGATGCTTCACCCCCGCTTCCCATAAACAGGTCAGCTGTTTATCCAGCCCTTCCCGCTGTAACGCCTGCTGTAAACGGAACGTCTCTGCGGCAGGCACCACGTCATCTTCTTCACCGTGCCAGAGCAGCAGCGGGCGATCGCCCAGACGCGGCAGCGCCGTCGTCACGTCCCAGTCGGCAAGCGGTGCCAGGGTGGCGTCGAACGCCCCGGGCAGCAGGGGCGGAAACAGCGTCCGGGCCAGGGTCGTGAAATAGCCGGAGCCCATCAGGCTCGCCACGCAGGTTACCTCCGGATGACGCGCCATGATCCCCAGCGCAGTCATGCCTCCCATTGATGCGCCGGCCACCGCCAGCCGTTCGTCCTGCACCAGTCCAGCCTGATACAACGCATCCCGCAGTCCGGCGAACTCGCTGAGATTCCCGTGCAGAATCGGCCAGAACTGCCCGAGTCGTGCCTGCTCATCGCCCGCAAAGCGCGCGCCGTGATCCGGGGCATCTGGCATCACCACCCGAAAACCGACCTGCGCTAGGGCGACCGCAAAATAACTGTAGACCAGCTTAGAGGAGGTAAACCCGTGGTAAAAAATAACCACCGGCAAGGGTTTCGCCCCCATTCCTGCCGGGACGGCGTGTACAATCTCACGATCGCCAAACTGCCGTATTTCAAGTTCAATCATTGTTGAGCCTCATGCGAAAGGGTGATTCATAATGTTGAGAACTGGCTTACGCTTTCGCGAAATTTTCATTCGAAAATTACGCCGCAGATAACAGTTTGGGAACATTCCCCCAAAATCAAATTAACAGAGATCTACACTATGGCTATCAGGAAACGAGATTGGGTTATGCGAAGGTTTGCTGCTTTAATGCTGATGCTGCTGTTGAGCGGGTGTAGCGCGCTGCAAGGTACGCCGCAACCCGCGCCGCCAGTGGCCGATCATCCACAAGAGATTCGTCGTAATCAAACGGAAGGATTACAGCGAATGGCCACGGTCACCGCACTTGAGCGGGGCTCGCCAGCGGATGTGGAGGATGCGATTAAAGCAAAAGCCGTCGCCGCAAAAGCAGATTACTACGTCATTATCCTTATCGATGAAACTATCGTAACAGGGCAATGGTACTCGCAGGCCATTCTGTACCGAAAGTAATGACCGGTATTTAAACGACATTTACACTGCTTTGCGTCCATAGACGTTTTCCTGTCCACAATAAACTCCGTGCCTATGACAATGGAAGTGAGTTTATTTGCGAAGGATTGCCCGGCGGGTACCGGGGACACGTAAAATGGAGCTGACGATGAAACGATCTCTTGCTTTGACCTCACTGTTGCTCTCAGCCGGTCTGGTGAGTACAGCCGCGCAGTCAGCCGAATTTGCCAGCGCTGATTGCGTAACAGGTTTAAATGAAATTGGACTGATTTCCGTGAGTGATATCTCAGGGAGTCCCCAGGATGTAGAGCGCATGGTTGCGCTAAAAGCTGACGAACAGGGTGCCTCGTGGTATCGCATCATCAAAATGCAGGAAGACAACCATGTTGATCGCTGGCGAGTACAAGCCATACTTTATGCCTGAAAAGCAACCATAAAAAGCCACTCATTTTTAGTGGCTTTTTAATATTTACAATTCTATTATCCTTGTTGTTACTACCCCATGACCTTCCTGCAACATTTCGTTACATAAACCCAATAAATGTTATCCCCGCTCTGCCGTTGAAAAGCGATACCTTTTTAGCAATGAGCAATTTATGATCAATTTTTTTCGCCGTGCAGGTCTGGGCACTAAGCTATCGCTGCTTACCGGCTTGAGCGTTGCCATACTCTTTCTGCTTTTCACTTTTCTTCTGAGCTATAACACCAGTCAAAAACTCAAATCTTTGGCCATAGAAGATCTGCATAACCAGTCCACCGGCGTGGTGGATATGGTGCAGATGTTCAATACCAGCCTCACCGAAGAGGTGGAGAGCTATACCCGCCTGTTTACCACCTTTTTGCCGCAGCCGCTGAGCCTTGATGCCAGCCAGACCCGCACCATCAACGGCCAGAATGTCCCGTTGTTGAAAGGCGGTGATACTGAACTCCATGAGAACAACACCACACCCGATGATTTCCTGAATCGCACCGGTGCTATCTCTACGCTGTTTGTGCGCAGCGGCGACGACTTTGTCCGCGTGGCAACCTCGCTGCGAAAAGAGAACGGCGATCGGGCCATCGGTACGGTACTGGACCCTGCCAGTCCGGCCTGGGCGGTGGTCACCCAGGGCGAGGTGTATCGCGGCCTCGCCCCCCTGTTCGGCAAACGCTACATCACCCAGTATCAACCGGTAAAAGACGCGGGTGGACAGGTGATCGCCATTATCTTCGTCGGGGTCGACATTACCCACTCATGGAACGCTATGCGCGAGAAGATCCTCAGCCGCCGTCTGGGCGAGAGCGGCCACTTCTTCGTGCTGGATCGCAGTCATGGCAAAAATCACGGCCAGTACCTGTTCCATAGCACAGAAGAGGGGCAACTGCCGAAGTGGGAGAACGACGTTCAGCAACAGCTGCTGGGGGATCGTTCCGGCACGCTGGAGCGCCAGAGCGCCGAAGGTCGCACGCTGATTATGGCCTGGACGCCGCTCCCGGGCTGGAACTGGACGATAGTGGGCCAGGTGGATAAAACCGTTCTGTTGGCCGATGTGACCAGCCTGCGCGATCGCTTCCTGCTGGCGGGAGTCGTCCTGTCCGCACTCTTCGCCATGCTGTTCGTGTTTATCATCCGCCGCTGGCTTACGCGCCCGCTGCGCGATGTGATTGGTCTTGCGCAACAGTATGCCGCAGGCGATCTGCGCGCCACCCTGCCTGCCACCCGTCAGGATGAGGTGGGGCAGCTGATCAACGCCATCAACGGCATTGGCGGCGGGCTGCAAAAAATCGTGCTGCAGGTGCGTGAAGCGGCGGGAGATATCCATCTGGGAACCAACGCTCTGGCGGCGGATACCGGCGAGATCTCCGAGCAGATCAATAAGCAGGCCAGCAGCGTGGAAGAGACTTCCGCCAGTATGGAGCAACTGGCGGCCAGCGTGCAGCAGAATGCGGCCAATATGGAGCAGACCCAGCAGCTGGTCGGCGAAACCTCCCGGGCGGTGCATCAGGGCGGGGAGACCGTCAGCCATGCTGTCGCTACCATGGATGATATTCGCGAAGCATCGAAACGTATCGAAGCCATCACGCGGGTGATTGAGGGTATCGCTTTCCAGACCAATATTCTGGCCCTGAACGCCGCCGTAGAGGCCGCGCGGGCGGGTGAACACGGTAAGGGCTTTGCCGTGGTGGCCCAGGAAGTCCGCGCCCTGGCAGCGCGTAGCGCCAACGCAGTAAAGGAGATTGAACTGCTGATTGGCGATACGCTCAGTAAAGTGAGCGAGGGTCACGCCCTGTCGGAGCAGACCCGTCAGGCGATGGAGAGCATCATCGGGCACATCGACAATATCAACCAACTGGTCACGGAGATTAACCATGCCTCCCGCGAGCAGTCGGCAGGCATCGGTCAGGTGAACATGGCGATGGCGCATATCGGCGAAGCGTCGCATATCAACGCCGATCGCGTTTCACGCAGTGAACAGACGGCGCAGACCCTGCGGGGGAAAGGGTCGCACCTGACCAATCTGGTCAGCCTGTTCCGTCTGTAAGTCTCAGGCAACGCCGCCCGTGGCGCGCAGGAGCAGGTCGTCCTGCACCTGCGCGCTGAGCAGAGAGCCCCCACGGGCGTCGAGCATTTCACGGCACCAGGCCTGCGCCATCGGTGGTGATGTATGGCGCAACATCTGCGCCCCCGTGCCCAGCAGAAAGATCTGCCGGGCGATCTCCCTGCCCTGCGCCTCCTGCGGCTTACGCAGTTTTTGCTGCAACTGCCGCCAGCTGCGGTCGAAATGGCGGTCCTGTCCTTTTACTTCGGCAAAATCCGTATACAGCATATCGGCCACGCCAGGCTGCTTCGCCAGCACCCGCAGTACGTCCAGCCCCATGATATTCCCCGATCCTTCCCAGATGCTGTTGACCGGCATTTCACGATACAGACGCGGCAGTTCGCTCTCTTCGCAGTAGCCGATCCCGCCCAGAACCTCCATCGCCTCGGCGACAAACGGGATCCCCGCCTTGCAGATGGCAAATTTAGCCGCCGGGGTGAACAGCCGCGCCCACAGCGCTTCCTGCTCATCCGCCCGGCGATCCCAGGCCCGCGCCAGACGGAACAGCAGCGCGGTTTGCCCCTCGAGCTGTAGCGCCATCCGGCTTAGCACGTCGCGCATCAGCGGCTGCTCGATCAGATTTTTGCCAAAGGTCTGGCGCTGGTGGGCGTGATACAGCGCCACCGAGAGTGCGCGACGCATCTGCCCGTGGCTGCCAAGGGCGCAGTCAAAGCGGGTTAATCCGCCCATTTTAAGGATCTGGCGCACGCCTTCGCCTTCTTCACCCAGCAGCCAGCCGGTGGCGTCGAGAAATTCGGCTTCACTGCTGGCGTTCGAGCGATTGCCCAGCTTGTCTTTGAGCCGCTCCAGCTGTACGGCGTTGCGCAGCCCGTCGGGCAGAAAGCGCGGAACGAAGAAGCACGACAGCCCGCCTTTGGCTTGCGCCAGCACCAGGTGCGCATCGCTTTGCGGCACCGAGAAAAACCATTTATGGCCCACCAGCCGGTAACTGCCGTCGCTGCAGCGCTCCGCCCGGGTGGTGTTGCTGAGAACATCTGAACCGCCCTGCTTTTCCGTCATCCCCATCCCAATCAGCAGGCCGCGCTTTTGGTTGCCGGGTGCCAGATGCGAGTCATATCGGTCGCTGAGCAGCGGCGTCAGCCAGTCGTGGAAGGCGCGCGGCAGCGCCTGCTGCAGCAGCGGCGTGGCGGCAAAGGTCATGGTGATGGGGCACAGCGTGCCCGCCTCCACCTGGGCATGCAGGACAAAACGTGCCGCCCGGGCCACGAAGGATCCTTTTCGCGCCTCCTCTTCCCACGCCAGGTTATGCACCCGGTTAGCGCAAAGCCCCTGCATCAGCAGGTGCCAGGCCGGATGAAAGCGCACGTCGTCCAGCCGCGTGCCGCTGGCATCATAGCGCAGCAGTTCAGGTGGATTAACGTTGGCAAGTCTGCCCAGCTCCAGTGATTCGGCGGTGCCCAGCTGCTGACCGATACTGGCGAGCAGCTCGGCGTCCCACTCGGCACCTTCGCGGTTGACCGCTTCACACAGGGCGCGGTCGGAGAGGAAAAGATTGCTGTTCGTCAGGGGTGAAGGCTGATTGAAAACCGTATGCGTTTGCCAGTGCATGGTGTGTCCCTCCTTCAATGGCAAAGAAGGTAAGTATGGACGCTACGGGAGGAGGTATTGCGCTCAGCAAGCGTGAAACAGCTCACACAACCTAAGAATAATAAATTTCCCCGCCAGCTTATGGTGAATAATTTATTCTCATTTCTCAGGGAGAATCACGATGCAATCTACTCAACTTGCGCCAGAGGCCCACAAGCGCGCGTTAATTGCAGGATCGATTGGTAACTTCATCGAATGGTATGAGTTCGCGGTGTACGGTTTTATGGCCACCGTCATTGCGAAAAACTTTTTTCAACTGGACGGTGAAACGGGGCTGACCAGTCTGATCCTCACCTACGCCTCCTTCGCCGTCGCCTTCTTCTTTCGCCCGCTCGGTGCCATCGTCTTTGGCCGGATAGGCGATCGGATCGGGCGTAAGCCCACGTTGATTATTGTGCTGGTGTTGATGACTCTGGCAACAGCCGCCATCGGACTGGTGCCGGTGTATGCCAGCATCGGCATTGCCGCTCCGCTTATCATCACCGGCCTGCGGATCCTGCAGGGGTTGTTCGCAGGTGGCGAGTACGGTGGCGCGGTGTCGCTGATGACCGAGTTCGCTCCGCGCGGCAAGCGTGGATTGTACGGTGCCTGGCAGTCCTTTACCGTGGCGCTGGGCCTGCTGGCCGGGGCAGGCATTGTGGCGCTGCTCTCAGTACTGCTGACGCCAGAGGCGCTGCATGACTGGGGTTGGCGTATTCCGTTCTTTATTGCCCTGCCGTTGGGAGCCGTTGCCCTGTGGCTGCGGGTGAACATGGAGGAGACGCCGAGCTTCGTGAAGCAACAGGCAAAACCGGTGGCGGTGAAAGCGCAGACCGCGGCAACGCTGAAAGCGATTGTGATGGGCATCGGTCGGGTAATGGTGTGGTCTGCCGCTGGCTATACCTATCTGGTTATCATGCCCGCCTACCTGCAATCGGCCCTGCACACCGGTTTTAATCAGGCACTGCTGATTGCGGTGATTTCCAATATTGGCTTCGCCCTGACCATTATCCCGTCGGGGATACTAAGCGATCGCATCGGGCGCCGGACGGTGATGGTGATCGCCGCCGCGCTGCTGCTGATCCTCGCCTTGCCGCTACTGAAAATATTGCAGGCGGAGTCCAGCACTCTGGCGGTGAAAGCGACAGTGGTACTGATTGCAGGGGGTCTGGTGGGGATGCTGGCAGGTCCGGGTCCGGCGATGCTGTCCGAAATGTTCCCAACGCGGGTACGTTATACCGGGCTGGGTCTGGCCTATTCCCTGTCGAACGCTATCTTCTCGGGCTGTGCGGGATTGATCATTACCGGGCTTATCAAAGAGACGGGCAATCTGGACATTCCGGCCTATTACGTGATGGCAACGGCGGGGGTGAGTATCGTGGCGCTGATGACGCTGAATAAAGACGACCATCTACGTTCACTGGAGGAGTAAGGAATACAGCCGGGTAAAGGCGACGCTTTACCCGGCACAGCGCATGATTAACCGCGCTGACGGACCGCTTCGAACAGGCAGATGCCGGTAGCTACGGAGACGTTCAGGGAGGATACGCTGCCTGCCATCGGAATGCTGATCAGCTCATCACAGTGCTCGCGGGTCAGGCGACGCATACCTTCGCCTTCTGCGCCCATCACCAGCGCCATGCGGCCGGTCATTTTGCTCTGGAACAGGGTATGGTCGGCTTCGCCAGCGGTGCCCACGATCCAGATGTTCTCTTCCTGCAGCTGACGCATGGTGCGCGCCAGGTTGGTCACACGGATCAGCGGAACGTTTTCTGCCGCGCCGCAGGCCACTTTCTTCGCCGTGGCGTTCAGCTGCGCAGAGCGATCTTTTGGTACGATCACCGCATGCACGCCCGCCGCATCGGCGCTACGCAAACAGGCACCGAGGTTGTGCGGATCGGTTACGCCGTCGAGGATCAGGAAGAACGGGTTTTCCAGCGTGGCAATCAGATCCGGAAGATCGTTCTCCTGATACTGACGACCCGGTTTCGCGCGGGCAATGATCCCCTGGTGTACCGCACCCTCGCTTTTCTCATCGAGGAACTGGCGGCTGGCCAGCTGGATCACCACGCCCTGGGCTTCGAGGGCGTGGATCAGCGGCAGCAGACGTTTGTCTTCACGCCCTTTCAGAATAAAGACTTCCTGAAAACGCTCCGGGGCGCGCTCCAGCAGGGCCTGCACCGCATGGATGCCGTAAATCATATCACTCATTAAACTTACTCGTTTTAGGCGGGGTGCGCCGGGTTAAATTGGGCCGTGAAACAGGTCACTTGCGCCTAGTATAACCGACACTGCGCCCAAATCGACCCTTGTCGGCGCTAGCCGTTCACCACCGCTTGCCCGGTACCTGCCGGGACCGGGTGCGCAGGCAAAATAGCGTTGAGTAAATAACGGGTATAGTCATGCTGCGGGTGCGTAAAAATGCGTTGTGTTTCACCCTGTTCCACCAGCCTGCCCCGGTGCATCACCCCTACCCGGTCCGCAATGTGGCGCACGACATTCAGGTCATGAGAGATAAACAGATAGGCCAACCCGTACTCGCGCTGCAGCCTCATCAGCAGATTGAGGATTTGCGACTGAATGGACACGTCTAACGCCGAGACTGGCTCATCGCAGATAATCAGCTTTGGCTTGAGGATCAGCGCCCGGGCAATACCAATGCGCTGGCGCTGGCCGCCGGAAAATTCATGCGGGTAGCGGGCGGCATCCTGCGGGCGCAGGCCCACATGCTCCAGCATGTCGGCCACCTGGGTTTTGCGGTTGCCAATACCGTGAATAATCAGCGGCTCCTCCAGGCTGTAGCCGACGGTGCGCTTTGGGTCGAGCGAAGAGAGCGGATCCTGGAACATCATCTGCATATTGCGGCGCACCCATTTCCACCCGCTGGGGTTTAAATCTGCCAGCGAGCGCCCTTCAAACTGAATATCGCCCCCGCTTGCCGGGGTGAGCCCCAGCACCAGCCGTCCGGTGGTGCTTTTGCCGCTGCCGGACTCACCTACCAGCGCCCAGGTTTCACCCGCGTTGAGGGTAAAGCTCACCCGATCCACCGCAGGCACGGATTGCCCGCGGCGCTGAAAGGTTTTCGACAGCTGATTCACGTTCAGTAAGGGGGTTGTCATGTGATGGCTCCTGTCTCGTCGGCTCGCCAGCAGCGAACCCGATGCGTCTCACGTTCAACGGTGCGCAGCTCGGGTGCCTGTCCCCGGCAGCGCGGCTGTGCCAGCGGGCAGCGATCGGCATAGGTACAACCCAGGGGCAGCGCGTGCAGAGACGGCACTTGCCCGCCAATTTCTGCCAGCGGCGTTTTGGGGGGGTGATCCACCGAGGGTCTAGCCGCCAGCAGCGCGCGGGTGTAAGGGTGGCGCGGGCGCTCAAACAGCGTATAGACGTCGGTTTCTTCCACCACCTGACCGGCGTACAGCACCACCACGCGCTGGCACAATCTGGCCACCACGCTCAGATCGTGGGTGATAATCACGATCCCCATTCCGGTTTCATGCTTAAGTTCGTCGAGCAGATCGAGGATTTGCGCCTGAATGGTCGCATCAAGGGCCGTCGTGGGTTCATCGGCAATCAGCAGCGACGGCGAGGTGGCGACAGCCATCGCAATCATCACCCGCTGGCGCATTCCACCGGAGAGCTCATGCGGCCAGGCACCGGCGCAGCGCTCCGGGTCGGGTATCCCCACCTGATCGAGCAGCGCGAGGATTTTCGCCTGCCGCTGCGGGCGCGTCAGGGACGTGTGCAGCCGCAGGCTTTCGCCAATCTGCTCGCCAATGGTCATTACCGGGTTCAGGCTGGCCAGCGGGTCCTGAAAAATCATCGCCATGTCGCGCCCGCTCATCTGCCGACGGGCGTTAGAAGAGAGGGTATGTAGCGCATTGCCCGCCAGAAATACCTCGCCCTCAACCCGGCTGGTGCGCGGCGAGAGCAGCCCCATCAGCGCCTGCGCCGTCACGCTTTTACCGCAGCCCGACTCGCCAATAATGCCCAGCGTTTCGTGGGCGTTAACCTGAAACGAGACGCCGCGCACCGGAGAGATAATGCCCTGGCGGGTGGCGAAATCGACCGCCAGCTCGTTGACCTGAAGCAGCGCCTCAGCCATGGCGTCCCCCTTGTTTTAACAGCCGTAAGATGTGGCGCTGGAGTGGTTTAAGCCCGGGATCGGCGCTGTCGCGCAGGTCATCGCCAATGATATTGAGTCCCAGGATCAGCAGCACGATGGCGATGCCGGGGAAGAAGGTCATCCACCAGGCGGTAAAGATCACCGCTTTCCCCTCCAGCAGTAAATTGCCGAGGCTGGGCATCGGGGCCGGCACGCCAGAGCCGAGGAAACTGAGCGCCGCTTCGGTGAGAATGGCCACTGAAAAGACCCAGCTGACCTGCACGATAAACGGCGAAATAACGTTGGGCAGCAGATGCAGCCAGATAATGCGTGAGGAGCTCGCCCCCTGCGCCCGCAGCGCTTCGATAAAGTTTTTCTCTTTGATGACCAGCGCCGCACCGCGGATCACCCGGGCAATCGACGGGACATATACCAGCGACAGGGCCAGCACCACGTTGGCAATATTTGGCCCCAGCACGCCCACAATGGCAATGGCCAGCAGCAGAGAGGGAAAGGCAAACAAACCGTCGCAGATGCGCATTAACACCCGGTCGACGGGGCGATACCAGGCGCACAGCAGGCCGACCACCATTCCCGTGACGCCCGCAATCACCGCGACGGCTGCCCCAACCGAGAACGACACCCTTACCGCCAGCGCCACCCGCACAAACAGATCCCGACCAAAATTATCCGTGCCGAACCAGTGCGCGGCAGAAGGCGCTTTCAGGCGACTTAACGGGTCGATGCTGTAAGGATCGTAAGGGCTTAACCCGCTGGCAAAAAACGACAGCAGGACGATTGCCGCCAGCACGGCGGGCCAGATCAGCAGAGAAGGATTGCGGATCGGGATCATTTTTCACCCCCGTCGACAGAAAGACGCGGGTCGGCGAGATAGCTCAGCAGATCCACCGCCAGATTGATCAGCACGTAGCAGACCGTGATCAGCAGTACCACGCCCTGGATCACCGTCACGTCGCGCCGCTCGATCGAATCGACAATCAGCGATCCCACGCCAGGAATACCGAACACGCTTTCGATAACGATGGTGCCCGTCACCAGCGAGGCAAAGGATTCGCCGCAGATCGTCAGGATCGGGATCAGGCTGTTTTTCAGCGTATGGCGTAGCAGTACCAGCCGCTCCGGCACCCCTTTGGCTCTGGCGGTGCTGATAAAGGGCTCCTGCATCACATCCAGCATCACCGCCCGCGTCATGCGGGCGATGAGCGCCGCAATGCGCAACCCCAACGCAATGGCCGGCAGGGTCAAATACCAGACGTTGAGCCAGAGGTTATCGTTGGTCGAGCGATACCCCACCACCGGAAACCAGCGCAGCTGCACCGCAAAAAAGAAGATCAGAAACAGGCCGAGCAGAAAGCCCGGCACCGACATGCCAACCGTCGCCAGCATGCGGATAGCGCGATCCATCAGGCTGCCGTGCTGCCATGCACTCAGCACCCCGCCGGCCAGGCCGAGCACCAGCGCGATAGCCTGGGCATACAACGCCAGCGCCAGCGTGGGGGTAAGGTGTTGCAGAAACAGGCTCATCACGCTGGCATCGAGAAACAGGGAATGGCCTAAATTGCCAGTAAGTATGTCCGCAAACCAGCTGACAAACTGCACCAGCATCGGCCTGTCCAGCCCCATCTGCTGGCGCATGGCCGCAACGTCCTGCGGGCTGGCATCGTTACCGAGAATAACCAGCGCCGGATCGCCCGGCGCCAGATGAATCAGACAAAACACCACTACCGACACCACCAGCAGCACCGGTAGCAGTGCCAGCAGGCGGTGAAACAGATATCTTTTCATCGCCTTCTCCCGTCAGGGTTGGGTTACGCTGACATTCCACAGAATCGGGCCAATCAGATCCTGGAAGCCCTTCACGTTGCTTTTGATCGCCACCGCATCCGGCGTGGTGCGCCCCAGCACGATCACCGGCAGATACTGCCAGCTGAGCACGTTGAGTTTATCCACCAGCGGTTTTGCCTCCTGCAGGGAAGGCGCTTGCTTGATCGCATCCAGCACGCTGTCGATCTCCGGGCTGTTACTCAGGCCGGGGAATTTAGCGCGGGAGTCAAGGAACGGATACTGGTGCAGAACCTGACGCATGGAGAACTCCAGCGCACAGAGATCGAAGTTTTTCGGATCCTGGCGGCGCTGCAGCACGGTCGGCCAGTCGTACACGTCCAGCCGGGATTTGACGCCGATCTGCTTCAGCACCTGCTGGGCAACAATCGCCAGGTTATACAGCTCGGCATACTCTTTGGTGGCGATGATCACCACCTCTTCGCCGTTGTAACCCGACGTTTTGACCAGCGCGCGCGCCTCATCCAGCTTGTGCTGGTTCCAGAAAGGCTTGCCCGCTTCGCTGTACCAGTCCACCTGATCCGGGAAGCCCAGCGACGGATCCTCTTTGAAGAAGCGCGGATCGCTGTAGCCAGCCAGCAGCGTCTGATGCACGTCGAGCGCCAGATTAAACGCCTGACGCAGCTTCACGTTGGCAAACGGCCCCTGGTTTTTGTTGAACAGATAGGTGATCAGGGATCCGCCGCCCTGCGGCTGGAACAGAGACAGATCCGGGGCGCTGCTCAGGGTGTCAATATTGTCCTTCGGCAGCTGGAAGACGAGGTCATACTCCCCGGTCATCGCCCCGGCAAGACGGGTCGATTCGTCGGTAATGTAACGGAACCAGATATCCTTCACGTCCGCTTTTTTCTGCCCGGAGAGTCCGCTCGCAGGCTCGGTGCGCGACTGATACTGATCATAACGGGTTAAGTGCAGGTAATCGCCAGGCTTAAATTCGGCCAGCTTATAAGGGCCGGTGCCAACGAGATCGGTCACCGGCTTCTTGCTGCTGTTGGCCGCATCAATAATACGTTTTGGCATGATGGCGGCGATGTTCTTCACATCGGCCAGCACGTTGAGGGTGATAAGCGACGGAGCCGCCAGGGTGAAGGTGACGGTTTTGTCATCCACTTTGCTGAACTGCACGCCCGGCAGGTTGGCTTTGCCCTGAGTGGAAACCGCCAGCCAGCGATTCATCGAGGCCACCACGTCATCGGCGGTTAGCGGTTGGCCATCGTGGAAATGGATCCCGTCACGCAGCACAAAGGTGTAGGTTTTGCGATCTTCGCTGAGGGTGTAGCTCTGCACCAGCTCCGGGACCGGCTCGAATTTAGCATTGATGGTGAACAGCGTTTCGAAGATATGCCGGTCCACGTCCGAGGTGGCATTGTTGGTGGTCAGATAGGGATCCAGCGTACCCGGACGGTTGCCGTAGGCAATGTTCAGGGTCGCATTACGATCCACGCTTTGCGCCTGTGCGCTTCCCAGGGGTAAAACCGCCGCCAGCAGCAGCGTGGCGGCAGAAAACAGCATTTTCATTATTGTATTGCTCCGGTCAACGTTAAGCGGCCTGGGTCGCAACGATGCGCCCGGCGAATTCATCTTTTGCTGCCTGCAGCAGCGCGGCATCCGTCAGCAGGCGCAATCCGGTGCGCGCCAGCACCTGCGCCCCGGTCACCAGCGCGTCGTACCCCTGCGTAGAGTTGGCCGCTTCGCGGAACGCCACGGTATGACCGATCAGATCGTCCGGACCAATCTTGATGTACGGGTGCGCGGTGGGTACGGCGTGGCTGATGTCACCGGCGTCGGTCGAACCCAGCCCCTCTTTCTCTTTCAGTTCCACCTGCTCGCCTGCGGCGGTGAACTCTTCCAGCAGGGCGCCATTGAGTGTGTGGTTGATATTGAAATCGCGCGGGCCGACCTGGTGTTCAATTTTCACGGTGGTGCCGGTGGCCAGCGCAACGCCTTCAGCAATCGCCCGAATGCGTGGCTCCAGCGCCAGCACCTCTTCCCGGGTGTGGGCGCGGATGTAGTAGTGGGCGGAGGCGTATTCCGGGATCACGTTTGGCGCTTGCCCGCCGTTGGTGATGATGCCGTGCACGCGAATCCCATCCGGCAGCTGCTGGCGTAGCACGCTGATACCGTTGTACAGCAGCACCAGCGCATCCAGCGCATTCACCCCTTTATGCGGCGAGCTCCCCGCGTGAGAGGGTTTGCCGTAAAAGTGGAAGTAGAGATGGTTATTCGCCAGCGACGGGCCGGAGAGGCGCGTTTTGCCCGCCGGGTGAACCATCAGCGCCACGTCGACATCCTTCAGGAAGCCGTGCTCCACAAAGCGAGCCTTCACGTTGCCGTTTGGTCCACCTTTGCCGCGCAGCCCACCCTCCTCCGCTGGCGTGCCCAGTACCACCACTTTGCCCCCGGTGCTGTCCAGCGTGTCGGCAAGCGCAATCGCCGCCGCAATGCTGGTCACGCCGATGATGTTATGCCCGCAGGCATGACCGATATCGATCAGCGCATCGTATTCCGCCAGATAGGCGATGGTCGGGCCGGGCTTGCCGCTCTCCTTGACCGCGTAGAAGGCCGTCTCGTGCCCGGCGACGTTGACGGTGACGCTAAAGCCATGTTTTTCCAGCAGCTGCGTCAGCAGCCCGCTGGCGTAATATTCGTTATTGCCTGTTTCAGGATGAGCATGAATATCTTTGGCTATCGCCACATACGCTTCCCGATGCTGCTGAATACTGGTTTCAAGACGGTCTTGTAATTCGCTGCTGCTCATTGCTTCCACCTCAGTCATGACAGTTGATTCATTCCCGGCATCGGGAATGGCGTTTACCCTAAGTGCCGTTTCGCCTCCTGGCGCACCCGGTGCAGAACGTGATGCTTGATCTCGCTGTAGCGCGGATGTTCGGCAAGGGTTTCGATATCGCGCTCGCGCCCAAACGGCAGCGCGATCTCTTCGACAATTTTTCCGGGTTTTGCTGACATGATCAGGATGCGATCGGCGAGAAACAGCGCCTCTTCCACATCGTGCGTGACGAACAGCAGCGTGGTACCGGTGGACAGCCAGGCTTCACGCAGCAGCTCCTGCATCATCAAGCGGGTTTGCGCATCCAGCGCGCCGAAGGGTTCATCTAACAGCAGCACTTCCGGCTCCGGTAGCCAGGCGCGGGCCAGCGCCACGCGCTGCTTCATGCCGCCGGACAGTTGCCAGGGGGCATGATGCTCAAATCCTTTCAACCCCACGCGTGCCAGCCAGTCATGCGCCAGCGCGTTGGTTTCGTCTTTACGGTGTTTGCCAAGGCGCGGGCCAAAGGTGACGTTGTCCAGCACCGACAGCCATGGGAACAGATTCGGCTGCTGGAAGATCATCCCGCGGTCCGGCCCCGGTTCCCGCACCGGTTTTCCACCCGCCACTACCCGCCCGCGATCCGGCTTATTGAAGCCGGCCACCAGGTTCAGAATGGTGGATTTACCGCAGCCGGACGGCCCAAGCAGCACCACAAACTCCCCCTTGCTCAGGGAGAGGTTGATATCTTCCAGCACCGTGAAGGGCTGCGGTTTCGCCGCAAACGCGAGCGAGACATTTTCCAGCGTGATAGCACTCATTATTCTTTCCCCGCCCAGGGTACAACCAGCCGCTGCAAGCCCAGCAGCAGCAGATCCAGCAGATAGCCAATACCGCCCAGCAGCAAAATGCCGAGCATCACGATATCGGTACGCAGATAGGAACTGGCGTTAATCACCATCCAGCCGAGGCCAGAGCTGGCCGCAACCATCTCTGCCGCAATCAGCGACGTCCAGCCGATGCCAATCGACAGCCTGACGGTGGTGAACAGATCCGGCAGTGCATCCGGCAGCACCACGCGCAGAAAAATTTGCTGACGCGATGCACCCAGCGTTTGCGCCACGCGGATCCGCGCCCGGCCAATGCGATCCACCGCGGCAGAGGCACCGACCACCACGCTCAGAAACGTGGCGATAAAGATCAGGAAGAATTTGGAGGCCTCACCAATCCCCAGCCAGACGACGGCCAGCGGGATCAGCGCAATCTTGGGCAACGGACGCAGGAACTGCACAAAGGGGTTGAGCACCGCCGCCAGACCATCCGACAGCCCCATCAGCAGGCCCAGCGGAATACCGATAATAATCGCCACGGCAAACGCGCCGAGGGCACGCGCCAGGCTGACGGCAATGTGTTCCCAGAGCGGCACCTGGCGATAGCCATCGGCCAGCAGCTCTTCGGTGGTGAGGCCGATATCGGTCAGCGACGGCAGCAGCAGCGGATCCACCCACTGCCGCATGGCCGCCACCTGCCAGACAATAAAGAACACCGCCACCGACAGGATGCTGATGGCGATATGCTGACTCAATCTCATTGCGCGGTTACCGCCGCTTCGCGGATGTAGCGCGACTCGATTGCCGTATCCCAGTTGGCCGGAATATCACGTTTGCGGATCTCACCGATACCCGCCAGGAAGTTAGAGGTTTTAGTCAGCGCTTTGCCGATACCGCTGTCGGTCGTGTGCGTGCCGTTACCCAGCCACTCTGCGGTGCCCTGCTGGGCAAGTGTGGGGTATTCCAGCCCACCCAGGGTATTGGCGGCGGTGGTCACCGGGGCACCCACCTCTTTGGCGACAATGCCGGCGGCGCGTTCCGGGTCTTTCTTGAACTCATCCACTTTTTGCTGGTGAACGCGCAGGAAAGCGCTCACCGCCTGCGGATACTGTTCGGCAAAGGCTTTACGCACGACGTAGTTGTTGTAGATCAGGTAGCCCTCTTTTTGCAGATCTTTGGTGGCAAATACCTGATGCCCGCCAGAGGACTCCAGCTCCTGGGCAAACGGCGCCCAGACGTAACCCGCATCAATGTCGCCCCGCTTCCAGGCCGCAACCATCTCGGCCGGGCGCAGCGGCAGCAGGGTAATCTTGCTGCGATCAAGTTTATTGACGCTGATCGCGGCTTCGAGGGCGTACTGCGCGGTTGAGTTTGGCGGGTACGCCACGCGTTTGCCTTCGATATCCTTGATGCTGGAAATACCCTCTTTGCCGATCAGTCGCTCATAGCTGGCAATGACGCCGGACACCCCAATAATCTCTACCGGCAATTTTCTGACAATACCTGCCGTCGCCGGACTGGATCCAAAGTTGGCAATATCAATCGCGTTGCTGGCGAAATAATTTAATGCATCGGCCCCGGAGGCAAATTGCACCCACTTCACTTTGCTGTTTAAGGCTTTATCCAGAGAGCCATCGGCTTTTGCCAGCATTAATACCTGAGAACCACCGCTAAATGCCACGCGCACTTCAGCAGGATTTGCTGCATAGCTGAAATTTGCCCATAAGCCACCCACTGCCAGTAATAAGCAGAAACTCTTCTTCATTTTATTTATCCCATTAAATATAAGGTTTAATTGTAGTAATTAGATGCCTTGCCATAATTGCGAACATCGTTGCGCCAGCGCCTGGGCTGGATCGAACGTTAATGGCAGAAACGGCGCGTTAACCGCCGCGAGTGCTATGGGCACCTCGGTACAGGCCAGAATCAACGTCTGCGCCCCCCGATCAAACAGCGCCTGCGCCTGCCTGACCAGCAGCGCGCCCCCTTCATCCAGCGCCCCGCGCTTGACCGCATAGCAGCCCGGCACAAACCACTCCGCCAGCTCCTGCGCCGTCGGTTCAATGACCTCGATGCCCTGAGCAATCAGTTTTTGCTGATACCAGCCGGCTGCAAGCGTGCCGTGAGTGGCGATGATGCCGACTCGCTGCGGCTTGTCCGCCGCCTGATTCAGGGCGGCAAGGGTGGCATCCACAATGTGCAAAATAGGGGCATCACTCGCCTCGCTGAGCGCGTCATACCAGTGATGCGCGGTGTTGCACGGAATAGCGATATGGCTCGCCCCTGCCTGGTTAAGCCGGGTAATACCGTGAATTAACTGCGGGAGCGGTGAAGGCCCAGTGCCTGCCAGCGCCTGCTGCCGGTCCGCAATTTGCGGCACGTTCCAGACCACCGAAGGCAGCTGCTGCTGATCGCGCTGGGCAGGTGTGGCGTCAAAAAGCCTGCGCTGAAAATCCAGCGTGGCCAGCGGCCCCATCCCGCCCAGCACCCCAAGCAAAAACGATTCAGACATGTTCCAGCACCTGACGGTAGCCAAACAGCCCGGCCGCCCCGCCGGTGTGGATAAAGACCACGTTCTCATCCTGACGGAAATGACCTTTACGGATCAGATCGATAAGCCCCGCCATTCCTTTTGCCGAATAGACCGGGTCAAGCAGGATGCCTTCATGGCGGGCCAGCAGCGACAGCGCTTCCAGCGTGCCCTCGGTCGGTAATCCGTAACCATCGCCCACGTAATCGCTGTTCGCCACCACCGCATAGCGGGACAACTCACCCGGCACGCCGAGTAAATCGAGCGTGCGGGACGCCAGATTCCAGACGTTCTCTTCCTGCTTCGCCTTGGGTGCCCGCACGCTAATACCCAGCACCGGCACGTGGCTGTTGGTCGCGGTGAAACCCGCCACTAACCCCGCCTGCGTTCCGGTACTGCCCGTGGCGTGAACCACGTGGTCAATGCGCAGGCGACGTTCAGAGGATTGATACAGCAGCTCTTCGGCGCAGGCCACGTAGCCCAGCGCGCCAATCGGGTTGGAACCGCCGCCGGGTATCACATACGGGTTATGGCCCTGCTCACGCAGGGTTGCCGCATAATCCTCCATGGCCTGCTGCATATCGGTTCCGGCGGGAAGATGGGCAACGATTTCCCCACCCAGGACTTTATCGAGCAGGACATTGCCCGAATGCTGGTAGTCTTCGCCAAAGTCGGTAACGCGCTGTTCGAGCAGTGCTTTGGCCTGCAGCCCCAGACGAGCGGCCCCGGCGATGGTCTGACGCACGTGGTTTGACTGCGTTGCGCCCTGGGTAATAATCACATCCGCGTTTTTCGCCTGCGCGTCCGCCAGCAGGAATTCAAGTTTACGGGTTTTATTTCCCCCCGTTGCCAGGCCGGTAGCATCATCTCGTTTAATCCATATTTTCGGCCCCCCTAATAAGCGGGATATATTTTCCAGCGGTTCGAGTGGCGTCGGGAAATGACCGAGAGAAACGCGAGGGAAACGAGCCAGATGCATATACGCTCCTTGCAAAGCAGGAAATGAATTTATCTAAAAAGTAAAATTCACTATACACATCGTGATGAGATGGCTAATCAAAATTAATAAATAACGTTTTCTGTAAAATAACTAAGCAGGAAATATCAGGCAGGCGGGGAATTATCTATTCTGTTCTGGAATGACTTACGGCTAAAAAGAATAACCCCTTCCGGTGGGAAGGGGTCAGAGGGGAAACATTATTCCGCGGTTTTCTTCTTCGCGGCCCGTTTCGCTTTGGTTGCGGCGGCAATTTTTTGAGTCTTCGCCGACGGCTTCTTCGTGCCTGGCTCCTTCTTCGCGCCAGATTCTTTCTTCGCTTTAGGCGGTTTCGGTGATTTTGGCTTGCCGTTGTCACCGCGGAAGGCGCTATCCGGCTCGAAGTTCACCTTCTTACCCGTCTGACGACGTTTGCCAGATTTGCCTGCCGGCCCTTTCTTCGCATTGTCGCGCGCGGTTTTACCCACGTTGCGCGGCGCACGTTCACTGGAGATCAGGCTGAAGTCAATTTTGCGCTCATCCATGTTCACCGCTTCGACCTTCACTTCAACGCGGTCGCCCAGACGATAAGTCTGGCCGCTGGATTCGCCGGTCAGACGTTGCCCAACCTGATCGTAGCGGTAGTAGTCGTTATCCAGCGAGGAGACATGAACCAGACCATCGATAAACAGTTCATCAAGGCGAACAAAGAAGCCAAAGCCGGTAACGCTGGCGATAACGCCTTTAAACACGTTGCCGACCTGATCCAGCATGAAGTCACACTTCAGCCAGTCGGCGACATCACGCGTCGCTTCGTCCGCGCGGCGTTCGGCCATCGAACAGTGCTGACCCAGCTGCAGCATCTCTTCCATTGAATAGTGGTAGCCACCGGTTTCGGTGGTATTGCCCTTCAGCCCCTGCTCTTGCGCCAGCAGATACTTGATCGCACGGTGCAGGGAGAGGTCCGGGTAACGACGGATCGGCGAGGTAAAGTGGGCATACGACTGCAACGCCAGACCAAAGTGACCGCGGTTCTCGGGATCGTAAATCGCCTGCTTCATGGAGCGCAGCAGCATGGTCTGCAGCATTTCTGCATCAGGACGATCGCTGATAGATTCCAGCAGTTCAGCGTAGTCACGCGGTTCCGGCTTGTTGCCACCCGGCAGTTCCAGACCCAGCTCGGCCAGGACGGTGCGGAAGGCGGTGATGGCTTCGGTGGTCGGCTTATCGTGAATACGGAACAGCGCAGGCTCTTTCGCTTTCTCGACAAAGCGAGCGGCGGAGATGTTCGCCAGGATCATGCACTCTTCAATCAGCTTATGCGCATCGTTACGCTGCGTCTGCTCGATACGCTCAATGCGGCGTTCAGCGTTGAAGATGAACTTGGCTTCTTCACTCTCAAATGAGATTCCGCCGCGCTCTTCACGCGCCTGATCCAGCACCTTGTAGAGGCTATGCAGCTCTTCGACGTGCTTCACCAGCGGCGCATACTGTTCACGCAGCTCCTGGTCACCCTGCAGCATATGCCACACTTTGGTGTAGGTCAGGCGAGCATGTGAACTCATCACCGCTTCATAGAATTTGTAGCCGGTTAAACGCCCTTTGGTGGAGATGGTCATTTCACAAACCATACACAGGCGATCAACCTGCGGGTTCAGCGAGCACAGGCCGTTGGAGAGCACTTCCGGCAGCATAGGTACTACCTGCGACGGGAAGTACACCGAGGTGCCGCGGTTACGCGCTTCACCGTCCAGCGGGGTGTGGGTGCGCACGTAATAGCTCACGTCCGCAATGGCGACCCACAGACGCCAGCCGCCACCGCGTTTTTTCTCGCAGTACACCGCGTCATCAAAGTCGCGGGCGTCTTCGCCATCAATGGTCACCAGCGGCAGATCGCGCAGATCGACACGGCCCACTTTTGCCGATTCCGGCACTTGTTCTTTCAGCCCGGCGACCTGCTCTTCAACTTCTTTTGGCCAGACGTACGGGATTTCATGGGTGCGCAGCGCCATATCAACGGCCATACTGGTGCCCATGTTATCGCCCAGCACTTCGACGATTTTGCCGACCGCTTTAGTGCGGCGGGTCGGACGCTGGCTCAGCTCAACGACGACGACAAAGCCCATCCGCGCGCCCATCACCTCTTCCGGTGGAATCAGAATGTCAAAGCTCAGGCGGCTATCGTCCGGCACCACAAAACCAACGCCAGCATCGGTGAAATAGCGGCCCACAATCTGGCTGGTTTTTGGCACCAGCACGCGTACGACGCGCGCTTCACGGCGGCCTTTACGATCGGCACCCAGCGGCTGGGCCAGGATCTGGTCACCGTGGATGCACATCTTCATCTGTTCAGACGAGAGATACAGGTCGTCTTTGCGGCCTTCGACGCGCAGGAAGCCGAAGCCATCACGGTGACCGATTACCATGCCTTTCAGCAGATCGAGACGTTCGGGCAGGGCATAGCACTGACGGCGGGTAAAGACTAACTGTCCGTCGCGCTCCATGGCGCGCAGGCGACGACGAAGGCCTTCAATTTGCTCTTCGCCTTCAATGTTCAGTTCTACGGCGAGTTCTTCTCGATTGGCGGGTTTTTCACGTTTTGATAAGTGATCGAGGATGAACTCACGGCTTGGGATAGGGTTTGCGTATTTTTCGGCTTCGCGTTCCTGGAAAGGATCTTGTGACATAGCGGTTCCTCCGTTGTCAGCTCCAGTGGAAATTTGCTTCATTCCACCAGCAATAATTTATATAGCGGTTGATTCTCTTCAACCAAATCGGCCAGCGTGTAGTTATCCAGTTCCTTGAGAAAACCGAGCACGGCCTTAGACAGTGCCTGCTTCAGGCGACAGGCGGGGGTGATGTGGCAGAAGTCGCTGCTGCAGTTCACCAGCGTCAACGGTTCCAGATCGCGTACCACATCCCCAACGCGAATACTCTGCGCCGGTTTACCGAGGCGAATGCCGCCGTTTTTCCCGCGGATGGCTGTAACGTAACCGGCACGGCTAAGTTGGTTGATAATTTTGACCATATGATTACGGGAGACACCGTACACCTCTGTCACCTCAGAGATACTGGTCATTCGTCCATCGGGTAACGACGCCATATAAATCAGCGCTCGCAATCCGTAATCGGTGAAACTTGTTAACTGCACATCAACCTCAGGAAAAGGGTAAAACGCGGCATATCCGCGGAGATATTCACTACTGATGATAAACCAGCCAGATAGTTAACGGTGAATTTATTTGAACTGAAAGGGATAAAAGCGGGAAAGAGAGGGCGATCGTCGGATGGCACTACGTTTATCCGGCCTACGGGTTCCCCCGCAGGCCAGCATTAACAAGGATTATGCGTCGAACGGATCGCGCAGAATCATTGTTTCAGTACGGTCTGGGCCGGTAGAGATAATATCAATCGGCACACCGGTCAGTTCTTCAATACGCTTGATGTAGTCCAGCGCTGCCTGTGGCAGACCGCTGTGCTCTTTCACGCCGAAAGTGGTTTCAGACCAGCCAGGCATGGTTTCGTAGATTGGCTCAATACCCTGCCAGTCATCAGCCGCCAGCGGCGTGGTGGTGACTTCGCGGCCATCAGGCATACGGTAAGCCACGCAGATTTTCACCTCTTTCAGGCCATCCAGCACGTCCAGCTTGGTCAGGCAGAAGCCAGACAGGGAGTTGATCTGCACCGCACGGCGCACAGCTACTGCATCCAGCCAGCCGGTACGACGACGACGACCGGTGGTCGCGCCAAACTCGTTACCTTGCTTGCACAGGAACTCGCCGGTTTCATCAAACAGCTCAGTCGGGAACGGACCTGCACCCACGCGAGTGGAGTAAGCTTTGATGATGCCCAGAACGTAATCCACATAACGCGGACCCAGGCCGGAGCCGGTTGCCACGCCACCAGCGGTGGTGTTTGAGGAGGTTACGTACGGATAGGTACCGTGGTCGATATCCAGCAGCGTACCCTGCGCACCTTCAAACATGACGAAATCGCCACGCTTGCGCGCCTGGTCCAGCAGGTCGGATACATCCACCACCATACCGGTCAGAATGTCGGCAATCGCCATCACATCGTCCAGCACTTTCTGGTAGTCAACCGCGTCAGTTTTGTAGTAGTTGACCAGCTGGAAGTTGTGATATTCCATCACGTCTTTCAGTTTTTCAGCAAAGGTGGCTTTGTCGAACAGGTCGCCAACGCGCAGACCGCGACGGGCAACTTTATCTTCGTAGGCCGGGCCGATACCACGACCGGTAGTACCAATCGCTTTCGCGCCGCGCGCTTTTTCACGCGCCAGATCCAGGGCGACGTGGTAGTCGAGGATCAGCGGGCAGGCTTCAGAGAGCAGCAGACGTTCACGAACCGGGATCCCACGGTCTTCCAGGCCTTTCATCTCTTTCATCAGCGCAGCAGGAGACAGCACAACACCGTTACCGATGATGCTGGTCACATTGTCACGAAGAATACCTGATGGAATAAGATGGAGGACGGTTTTTTCACCGTTGATTACGAGAGTGTGGCCTGCGTTGTGACCACCCTGATAGCGTACAACAAATTTAGCACGTTCAGTCAGAAGATCGACGATCTTCCCTTTACCTTCGTCACCCCATTGGGTGCCCAGTACGACGACGTTGTTACCCATTTTCAAAATCACCGATTGCTTAAAAATGGATTCTACCATCGGTTTTGATGATGTTCAGCTTTTTTTGTATACAAAATTCGGCGAAATGGACGGGTTCATAGTCAGTTAAACGATTACCTCAATATGTTGTGTGACGAGACGATTTACATCACAAGCGGTGCGGTTGATACCACACGCCAGCACTCGGGCATCGGATAGCGGAAAGAGCAAAAAAAATGGCGCCCCTTGAGGCGCCATTTATCTGATTGAAAAACAACAAGAATTAGCGGTTAGTGACCGGAGATTTCATGTAGCGGAAGAAATCGCTATCCGGGCTTAATACCATCACGTCCTGATTGCTCTGGAAGCTGTTTTCGTACGCACGCAGGCTACGGATAAAGGCATAGAAATCAGGATCCTGGCTGAATGCATCGGCAAACAGTTTCGCGGCTTCTGCATCGCCTTCACCGCGCATAATGCGGCCCTGACGTTCAGATTCCGCCAGTGTCTTGGTGACTTCATAGTCCGCCGTTGCGCGCAGTTTCTCCGCTTCTTCCTGACCTTGTGAACGATGACGACGGGCTACCGCTTCACGCTCAGCGCGCATACGGTTGTAGATCGCTTCGGACACTTCGGTCGGCAGGTTGATCTGCTTAATACGCACGTCAACCACTTCGATACCTAAGGCCGCCATACTGTTCGGGTTGATCACCGGCACTTTACCGTTGGTCTCAGCCTGAACGCGCTCAGCCGCTTTGGCAATCGCATCGTCAGCTGCTGGCGTAGTCACTTCATCTTCGGTACCTGCAGAACCGGAGTTCAGGGCATCGCGGACTTCCAGGGTCAGACGACCGCGGGAATCTGTCACGATGTCTTTCACATCCAGACGGCCGATTTCAGAACGCAGACGGTCAGAGAACTTACGTTTCAGCAGCACTTCAGCCTGGGAGACGTCACCGCCGCCGGTCGCCAGATAGTAACGGCTGAAATCGCTGATACGCCATTTGATGTAGGAATCGACGATCAGGTCTTTTTTCTCTTTGGTCACAAAGCGATCGGCCTGGTTATCCATGGTCTGGATACGGGCATCGAGCGTTTTAACCGATTCGATCATTGGGATCTTGAAGTGCAGACCCGGTTCGTAAACCAGCGGTTTGTTTTCGCTGTCACGCAGAACTTTACCAAAACGCAGGGTAATGCCGCGCTCGCCCTCTTTAACAACAAAAATAGAGGTAAAGAGCACGACCAGCACGATGATGATAATCGCTATAACTGACTTACGCATCGTTATTCCCCCTGACGCTGGTTGTCGTTACGCTGCGCGTTGGCGCGGCGTTGGTCCATGATGTCACCATCGTTCGAAGAAGAGGTGTTGCTGGCGTTGGATTTCCCGGTCGACGCTGGCGGCAGGCGCAACAGATTGTTCGCTCCGCTGTTATCGCCCTTGGCACCGGCCGCATTTCCGCCTTTCAGCATCTGATCCAGCGGCAGAACCATCAGGTTGCCATTTTTGCTGTCGTTGACCAGCACCTTACGAGTGTGGCTCAGCACTTTCTCCATGGTCTCGATATACAGACGCTCACGGGTAATTTCCGGTGCGGCTTTATATTCCGGCAGCAGTCGCGCAAAACGCGCCACTTCACCCTGAGCTTCCAGGACAGTCTGGGTCTTATAGGCGCGCGCTTCTTCAAGAATACGCTGTGCCTGACCGTTCGCACGCGGCTGAACTTCGTTGATGTACGCTTCCGCTTCACGGATGTACTGCTGTTCGTTTTCACGTGCAGCAATCGCATCGTCAAACGCGGCTTTCACCTCTTCCGGCGGACGTGCAGCCTGGAAGTTGACGTCCAGCAGGGTGATCCCCATGTTGTACGGACGAATGGTCTCTTCCAGCTCACGCTGGGTATCGCTACGAATAACGGTACGACCTTCGGTCAGAATACGGTCCATGGTGTATTTGCCGATCACGCCACGCAGGGCGCTGTCTGTCGCCTGGCGCAGACTGTCATCTGCGCTGGTCACGCTAAACAGATAGTGCTGCGGATCGGTAACACGATACTGCACGTTCATCTCAACGCGAACGACGTTCTCATCGGACGTCAGCATTACGCCGGACGCTGCCAGCTCGCGCACCGATTCAACGTTAACGGCCTGCACGTTATCAACGAAGGTCGGCTTCCAGTTCAGACCCGGCTCAACCAGATGGCTGAATTTGCCAAAACGGGTCACAACACCGCGTTCGGCTTCTTTGATGGTGTAGAACCCGCTTGCAGCCCAGATGATCACCGCTGCGGCGGCCACAATGCCCACCACGCGACCACCGATATGAGGACGCGGCCCCTGGCCAGAACCGCCACCAGTACCTTTACCACCGCCAAGTCCGCCCAGCTTTTTACTTAGCTTGCGGAAGATATCATCCAGATCGGGTGGCCCCTGCTCGCGACCACCTTTGTTGCCATTTCCCCCGGAGTTGCCGCCTTGATTATTGCTGCTCCCCCACGGGTCGCGGTCTTGTCCGTTATTACCGGGCTGATTCCACGCCATGTATGTGCTCCATATTTGTTATGCGGTGATATACCGTCCTTCGCCAGGCATGCCGGAGCATCCACAGCGCATTCAGGTATCCCAAAGGGCAAAAACCTTCAGGCTATCCTTTCCGGTCAGACGACGTAGTCGACCAGCGCAGGTTCTTGTTTACAGAGGCGACGCCAGTCAACGATTGGCATACGTACTTGCAACCCCACGCTGCCGTCATCCTCCATCCACTCTTTTTCTATCGCCTGAAGCTGATAAAAACGGCTGCGCAGTCGGCCTTCCTGAGGCGGTAGACGCAGCGTATGCTGTGCCACTTCACCAGAAAGTCGTTCTGTTAAAGCCTGGAAAAGCAGTGGTACACCGACACCGGTCTGGGCAGAAAGCCAGACCCGAATCGGTATGTTCTCTTCATCCCTGTCGATACGCGGCTCAAAGTCATCTAGCATATCGATCTTGTTCATCACCAGCAGCGTTGGGATTTCGTGCGCATCTATCTCTTCCAGCACGATATTCACTGCGTCAATATTTTCTTGCACGCGTACATCGGCGGCATCAATGATGTGTAACAGCAACGTCGCCTGACGCGTTTCCTGCAAGGTGGCTTTAAAGGCAGCCACCAGATCGTGCGGCAGATGACGGATAAAACCTACGGTATCCGCCAGCACAGTTTCACCTACGTCCGTCACGTTAATGCGGCGCAGCGTCGGGTCCAGGGTCGCAAACAGCTGGTCTGCGGCATACACCTGGGCCTCGGTTATCAGGTTAAACAGGGTGGATTTACCGGCGTTGGTATAACCGACCAGCGACACCGTTGGGATGTCCGCTTTCTGTCGGGAACGACGTCCCTGCTCACGTTGTTTCTCAACTCTTTCGAGCCGTGAGAGGATCTGGGTTATACGCCCACGCAGTAAGCGACGGTCAGTTTCGAGCTGGGTTTCACCCGGGCCACGCAAACCAATCCCGCCTTTCTGTCTTTCAAGGTGAGTCCAGCCGCGTACCAGACGCGTCGCCAGGTGGCGCAACTGCGCCAGCTCAACCTGCAGTTTCCCCTCGTGGGTACGGGCACGTTGAGCAAAAATATCTAATATCAAACCCGTGCGATCGATGACACGACATTCGCACAGCGCTTCCAGGTTACGTTCCTGAGCAGGAGAGAGCGCATGATCAAACAGCACGACGGACGCACCGGTTGCTTTTACGGCCTCCGCAATTTCAACTGCTTTACCTTCACCAACAAAATACTTCGGGTGCGGTGCTTTACGGCTACCAGTAATCACCTGCAATGCTTCGACGCCAGCGGAAGAGACCAGAGCTTCAAACTCCTGGAGGTCTTCCATATCTTTGTCTTGCATAAAATAGATGTGTACCAGCACCGCGTGTTCACCGGCATCATAGCGGTCAAACAAGCGTATAATCCTCAAAATAAATCAGCGGGGAACGCTGGAAACCAGGCTCCCCGTGTGGATAAACAGCCCGTAACCTTATTCGGTTTCTTCGCTGTCCTGCGCAGGAGCAGAAGAGCCCTGCGCGTTGCTGCCATGATGATAGTTACTACCGGTGCCGCCGCCAGCGTTATTGCTGTGATGGGAGACTGGGCGAGACGGAACAACAGTAGAAATTGCGTGCTTGTAGACCATCTGGCTGACCGTGTTTTTCAACAGGATCACGAACTGATCGAAAGACTCAATCTGACCTTGCAGCTTAATACCATTCACCAAATAAATAGAAACTGGAACACGTTCACGACGCAGTGCGTTCAAGAACGGATCTTGTAAAGATTGCCCCTTAGCCATTCTATCTTTTCCTTATATGCTTGTTTTGTACTTAGAACCTTGCGATTCTGAAAAATTGCGCACGATACGGCTTAATTGTACACATTCAGTCTGCGATATCACCAACAACCTGTAATACATCATGTAACGCCTGCTGCGGCTTTTCACTGTCTAACCAGTGAATACCGTCCCAACCGCGCAACCAGGTTATCTGGCGCTTCGCCAACTGTCTCGTGGCGCAAATACCTCGATAAACCATTTCATCATGTGAAATCTCGCCTTCAATGTATGACCACATCTGGCGATAACCCACACAACGAATGGAAGGCATATCCGTATGCAAATCTCCACGGGCAAAAAGCGCCCGCACTTCTGCTTCAAAACCTGAAGCCAACATCTGATGAAAACGCTGCTCAATTCGCTGATGGAGCAGTTCACGGCTCGCCGGGGCGATGGCGAACTGATGCACCTGATACGGCAGAGCCTCTCCTGACGTTTGGGTCAGTTCCGTTAAAGTTTTACCCGAAATGAAAAAAACTTCCAGTGCCCGGGAAAGCCTTTGCGGATCATTTGGATGAATCCGGGCTGCTGCAACCGGGTCGACGTCGGCCAGTTGCTGATGCAGCGCCCCCCATCCCTGCTCTACCGCCTGTTGCTCAATCTTAGCTCTTACCGCCGGATCCGCCGAGGGCAACGGCGACAACCCTTCCAGTAAGGCCTTGAAATAGAGCATTGTTCCACCCACTAACAGGGGAATGCGCCCTGCTGCGGTGATCTCTGCCATCTGCGCCAGCGCATCGCGGCGAAAATCTGCCGCCGACCAGGCCTGCGCTGGGTCAAGAATATCCAATAATCGGTGCGGAGCCGCGCGTAACTCGTCTGCGTTAGGCTTTGCCGTACCAATATCCATCCCCTGATAAATAAGGGCGGAATCAACGCTAATCAACTCTACTGGCAAAACTTTACGTAGCTCAATGGCTAACGCGGTCTTGCCCGAGGCCGTTGGCCCCATCAAAAAAATCGCCTTTGGCAGGCTAGTATTGCTTATGTCACTCATTTTTCAGGGCGTTCTTAGCCGTTTGTAAATCGACAAGTTGTAATAAACCACCCGGCGGCGCTTTCACCAGCTGCGGACAAAGGCGTTCAACCTCTGCCAGCACGGTGATGGCCTGCGCCATGCTCCACACAGGGTGATCGCTGGCCAGATGGCGGGCGATCCACTGCGCGGTATTGGCGGCATCAAACGTCGTTTGCTGCGCCAGGTAGCCTATCAGTTCAGGAATCAAGTTTTGTAAATTTTGTTGGCGTAAGGGTAAAGGCACCGCACGAAGCGTGACGTGCTGGGCCTCAACCACAACTTCAATGCCCATTTCAGCGAGCGAAGCTTGATTACGCTGTAAAACCTGGGTTTCTTCCGGCGTAATTTTTATCCGCACCGGGATCAGCAGCGGCTGCGCACAGGCCTGATGGCTGCCGGGCGTCAGGAGCGCCTGCTTTAACCAGCGTTCGGCCACCGGCAGAGACAGCAAGGTCAGTTGGCCGTCGCGCTCCAGCAGCGCGGCGTCCGGGGCCACGATCGTCAACACCCGACCAAAACTCTGGCTGTGTCCGGCCAGCGTTTCCGTGGCCGGGGTGACATCGTCCGCACGCTGCTCGGTTGTTGGGGTATCCAACAGTTTGCGATACACCGCCCCCTGCTGCTTTTGATAGCCTGGCTGCGCATGCGGATAGTTAGCGCCCGTAGGTCGGGGTGTACTGCCACCGCTCGCGTAGCGCGGGGCAGAAGGTTCACGCGCAACAGCCGGTTCAGCAAACTGGTTGCGCCCGGCCGCTACGCGATTTTCCGGAATGGGACGCGCAGTGCTGATCTCTTCGTTCAACGGTAGTGCGGGGTCGTCCTGCTGTTGCAGTACGCTCAGCACGCCCTGGTAGATAAAGTCATGCACCAGCCGCGACTGATGAAAACGGACTTCATGCTTGGCCGGATGCACATTGACATCTACCTGATGCGGGTCGATCTCCAGATAGAGCACAAAGGCGGGCTGCTGCCCGACACCCAGCTTATCTTCACAGGCCTGACGTATCGCATGGTTGATGAGGCGGTCGCGCATCATGCGCCCGTTGACGTAGCAGTACTGGATCTCAGCAAAGGCAGCACTGCTGACTTTTGGATCGGCAACCCAGCCGCGCAGGGCCAAATCGCCATGCTGCCACTCAATCGCCAGCGCCTGCTCAAGAAAAGGGGTACCGCAGATGGCACCCAGTCGACGCTCTTTCTGCCCATCCTGGGCCACAGCGCGGTACTGACGCATCACCTTGCCGTTATGGCTCAGGTTGATGGTGACATCGAAGCGCGCCAGCGCGATGCGGCGAATAATCTCATCGATATGGCCGAATTCGGTTTTTTCAGTACGCATAAACTTGCGTCGGGCGGGCGTGTTGTAGAACAGATCCAGCACTTCCAGCGTGGTGCCGACCGGATGCGCGGCGGGTTTGACCGTTACGTCCATGTCCCGACCTTCGGCGTAAGCCTGCCACGCTTCCGGCTGTTCAGCCGTGCGGGAGGTGAGCGTTAAGCGGGAGACGGAGCTGATACTGGCCAGCGCTTCGCCGCGAAAACCGAGGCTGATGATGGCTTCCAGATCGTCAAGGGAGGCAATTTTACTGGTGGCATGACGTGCCAGCGCCAGCGCCAGTTCGTCTTTTTTGATGCCACAGCCGTTGTCGCGAATACGGATAAGCTTCGCACCGCCGCGCTCAATATCAATCTCGATCCGGGTAGCACCCGCATCGAGACTGTTTTCCACCAGCTCTTTCACCACCGACGCAGGACGTTCTACCACCTCGCCGGCGGCGATTTGGTTCGCAAGCTGCGGCGGCAGAACCTGAATCGGCATGTGATCTCCTTAATTGGTCGAGGTTGACTCGCCCGGTAACACTGCGCTGGCGGTCTGCCCCGCGCCACCCTGCGGTGCCGACTGGAGCGGATGGGCATCAAAATACTGACGCAGCCCCTTGTAAATTGCTTCGGCAATCCGCTGCTGATAGCTGTCGCTGCTAAGCAGCCGCTCTTCACCGTTGTTACTGATAAAGCCCGTTTCCACCAGAATGGACGGGATATCCGGCGAGCGCAGCACGCCCAGGCTGGCATGTTCCGGGCGACGCTTGTGCAGGGAACCCACGCTTTGCAGCTGATTCAATACGTTAGTCGCCACATCATACCCGACGCGCTGAGAATGGCCGAACTGTAAATCCAGTACCGCCTGGCTCAGGTAGGGGTCGGACTGGCTGTTCGCCAGCACATCACCCGCTCCGCCCAGCAGTTCGGACTGCTTCTCGTGCTGTTCCAGCCAGCTGGCCATTTCGCTGTTGGCGCGACGGTTAGAGAGCACCCAGACGGATGCGCCAGTCGCATCGCGATTCGGCGCGGCATCGGCATGTACAGAGACCAGGAAATTGGCATTCTGTTGGCGCGCCACGTCAGAGCGGCCCATCACCGACAGGAAATAGTCACCGTCGCGGGTCAGGACACCTTTAAACATCGGATCGTCATTCAGCAACGTTCGCAGCTTACGGGCAATCGCGATGGTCACGTTTTTCTCACGCGTGCCACCAGGGCCGATCGCACCGGGATCGTCGCCGCCATGTCCGGCGTCGATGGCAATAATCACTTTCTCGCCGTTCACCGCACGCGCCTGCGCCGCCGGACGCGTCACCGTGTTGCTGCTGGTGACGCTGGTAATGCGATCGCTCCCGGATTTAAACGGGTTACGCGCGGGCTCGCTCGGACGCGGCGTCATAACCGGTGCCTCTACCCGCTTCGCCACTACCGGTGGTGGAGGTGGCGGCGGTGGGGCATCGGCGTTAATGGTAAAAATCACCATGTAATTCGCGCCATTTTGTTGCTTCACCGCCCGGGTTTTGCCGTTCTGCGTCAGGTCAACCACCAGACGCAGGGACTGATCGTCTTTTGCCGTGCCGGAACGAATGCTGCGCACCAGGTTATTGCCGCTGAACTGGAGCGGCAGACCCTTGATGACGCCCGTCTGTTTGATATCCAGCGCCACGCTGCGCTTATCGTCCTGTGAAAACGCGTATTCCGGATCGCCCATAAAGCTAAAGGTGATGCGGGCCTGATTGTCCCCGTTGGAGACCTGGATATCGGACAAACTTGCCGCGCCGACCTGCGAACAAAACAGCACCGTTGCAGCTATCAACCAACTTTTAACGCGATTAATCATCCCGTCGTCTCTTAGCTTAACCGGCTAAACGCGCCAGTATGGAATGTCCTGATGAGGAGACAGCAGTGACGCGGGCCTCACGCCCTTGCGCCTGATACTCCAGATGAATTTCAACATCCGGTTCAGGCAGTACGCCTGTCCCCTGTTGCGGCCACTCAACCAGGCAAATGGCATCGTTGGCAAAATAATCGCGGATCCCCATAAACTCCAGCTCCTCAGGATCCGCCAGGCGGTAGAGATCGAAGTGGTACACCATCAGGTTATCCAGGGTATAGGGCTCAACCAGCGTATAGGTTGGGCTTTTCACATTTCCCTGATGACCCAGCGCCTGCAGGAAGCCCCGGCTAAAGGTGGTTTTACCCGCGCCAAGATCGCCATACAGATAGATGACGGTCGCGCCCTCGCAGGCTTGCGCCATGCGCTGGCCGAGATCTAACGTTGCCTGTTCGTCGGGTAGAGGAATCACTCGATTAATCATTTTTTAGGTCAATTACGTCCGGGTTAACGACACGCCGCAGCGTGTCAAAAAGATCGGTTGCCAGCATCCCGCGCGTACCGTAGCGGGAAGCCAGGTGGTCGGCTGCTGCGCCGTGCGCCACGCAGCCTGCGCAGGCGGCATCATAAAGGGCCAACTTCTGGCTGAGCAACGCGCCGATAATACCGGAAAGCACATCGCCCATTCCGCCGCTCGCCATGCCAGCATTGCCCGCATCCACGATGCCAAGCCAGCCGGTTTCACTGGCGACGACAGTGCCTGCCCCTTTCAAAACCGCAACACCACCGTAACGTTTTACCAGACGCTGAGCAGAATGTAAGCGATCGCTCTCAATTTCTGCAACGCTGCAGTTAAGCAGCCGCGCGGCCTCGCCGGGGTGCGGCGTCAGGATGCGATTGTGACGTTTATCCGGATTGATTGCCAGAAGGTTCAGCGCGTCGGCATCCCACAGCATCGGTTTGCGGAACTGTTCGACCTTCTGCAAGGCTTGCTTGCCCCACGGCGTCTGACCCAGACCCGGTCCAATCACCACCACATCCGCCCATTCCAGACTGTCGTCCAGCGCCTGCGGCGTGAGCGCGTGCACCATCAGTTCAGGTCTGGCGGTGACGATCGGCGTAATATTTTCGCTGCGCGTCAGAATCCGCACCAGCCCCGCTCCCGCCCGCAGCGCCGCTTCGCCGGTCATGCGGATGGCGCCTGCAGTACCGTGGTCGCCGCCGATAATCACCAGCCTGCCGTGATCGCCCTTATGCGAAGTCGGGCGGCGAGGGGGAAACCACTCCGGTAGCTGCGATGCATCAAATCGCGTTATCGCCGTTGTCTGTCCGGCCAGCCAGCCTTCCAGCCCCAGCGCGTTATGGTGCAACCTGCCAACCACATCGCGCGCTTTACCCGTCAGTAGACCGGGTTTTAGCCCGATAAAGGTCACCGTATGGTCAGCGTGAATCACCGCCCCAGGGGCCGTACCCGTCTGGGCCATCAGCCCCGACGGAATATCCAGCGCCAAAACCGGCGCCGGATGATGGTTGGCGTGCGTAATGAGGTTGCTGACCCTCTCGCGCGGGGCGCTATGCAGCCCGGTGCCGAGCAGGCCGTCGACAATCAGGTCTACCCCTTCGGGCCAGGGGATATCGGCGGCATGAAGGGTCCCTGCTGCCTCCAGCCAGGCGTCTCGTGCCCTGGCGGCCTCTTCGGGCAGGGGCTTGTCGCTCTCGAGCGCCAGCAACGTCACGTGGATCCCTGCTGCGACTGCCCGTCTGGCGACGACATAACCATCCCCGCCATTGTTGCCGTGCCCGCAGAGGATCAACCAGTGGTGAGCCTGCGGATAAGCCGCGCGGGCCACCGAGAATGCCGCATCGCCGGCACGCAGCATCAGTTCGTAAAGGGTGAGCCCGAGACTATCCGCCGCCTCTTTTTCCGCGCGCCGCAGCGCCTCCGCAGGCCAGATGGAATGTGGTATACTTGCAGGGTTTTTCTTCACAGTATGGTCCGTCATGTCACAGCCCCTCGATCTCAATCAGTTAGCGCAAAACATTAAACAATGGGGCGCCGAGCTAGGCTTTCAGCACGTGGGTATTACCGATACCGATCTCTCTGCCAGCGAGCCGAAACTGCAGGCCTGGCTGGATAATCAATATCACGGCGAAATGGAGTGGATGGCACGGCACGGCATGATGCGCGCCCGTCCGCATGAGCTGCTGCCGGGTACCTTACGCGTCATCAGCGTGCGCATGAACTATCTCCCCGCCGGTGCGGCATTTGCCAGTACGCTGAAAAACCCGTCTCTGGGCTACGTCAGCCGCTACGCGCTGGGCCGTGATTATCACAAACTACTGCGTAACCGACTCAAAAAGCTGGGGGAGATGATTCAGCAGCATTGCACCACGCTGAATTTTAGACCCTTTGTCGATTCCGCGCCTGTTCTTGAGCGCCCGCTGGCGGCAAAAGCGGGGCTTGGTTGGACGGGTAAGCACTCACTTATCCTCAGCCGCGACGCAGGCTCGTTCTTTTTCCTCGGTGAACTGCTGATTGATATCCCGCTGCCGGTGGATGGCCCGGTTGAAGATGGCTGCGGACGCTGCGTGGCGTGTATGACTATCTGCCCCACCGGGGCGATTGTCGAACCGTACACCGTCGATGCCCGCCGCTGTATTTCGTATCTCACCATCGAACTTGAAGGGGCAATCCCGGAAGAGTTCCGCCCGCTGATAGGCAACCGCATTTACGGCTGTGATGATTGCCAGCTGATTTGCCCGTGGAACCGCTACTCGCAGCTCACGGAAGAGGATGACTTCAGCCCGCGTAAGGCGTTGCATGCCCCACCGCTTACCGAACTGTTTGCCTGGAGCGAAGCCTGGTTCCTTAAAGTGACCGAGGGATCGGCGATTCGCCGCATCGGACATCTGCGCTGGCTGCGTAATATTGCCGTCGCGCTGGGAAATGCCCCCTGGGATGAAGCCCATTTGCAGGCACTGGAAAGTCGCCGAGGTGAGCACCCACTTCTTGATGAACACATAGAATGGGCGATTGCGCAGCAGATTGAGAAGCGAAACGCCTGCGCGGTGGACGTGCAATTACCCCAGAAAAACAGGCTGGTACGCGTCATTGAAAAAGGCCTTCCCCGAGACGCATGATATTTCCACAGGCTGTGAATAAAATTACAGAGGCAGGAAGCATCAAGCCTGGCGGGGAGGTCAAGTGATCAACTTAACAGTTTTAAATCAAATTTAATTCATTAATTTCAAATGGTTACGCAGATACTATTCATCATGCGAAGTTTTGAGAGAGAGCAAGGGCAGGCGCATACCTGTGGATAAGTCTGTTAAGAAGAGTTTGTCAGAAATGAAATAATTCGTCCCCAGCGAGGCTTTCCGCTGTGGATATCTGTTTGGGGGAGAAAAAATTTGGAGCGGGAAACGAGACTCGAACTCGCGACCCCGACCTTGGCAAGGTCGTGCTCTACCAACTGAGCTATTCCCGCTTAATCTTCGTCTTTCAAGCTGCCACTGCGTTGACTGCCTTCACTCACCTTAGTCACTTACTTAAGCAAGTTCCCAAGGATTCGTTCAGTTGCCGCCTTGTTGCAACTTGAAATCCTGCGATTTTGGTGGTGCGTATCTTGCGATACCTTTCAAATTTTGGAGCGGGAAACGAGACTCGAACTCGCGACCCCGACCTTGGCAAGGTCGTGCTCTACCAACTGAGCTATTCCCGCTTGGGTGGTCTTACTGCTTAGCATATTCAAATTTGGAGCGGGAAACGAGACTCGAACTCGCGACCCCGACCTTGGCAAGGTCGTGCTCTACCAACTGAGCTATTCCCGCAAAAATCTGTGCTGTCGTAACGTGTAATTCTCTGTCGTTACGGGAGGCGCATTATACGAGAAATTCGACCTGCTGCAACCCCCCCGAAAGCGATTTTTTAGAAATTTAATTCAATCGCTTGAATATTGATCACATTGCGCACTTTTACGCCTATTCCACTCGTATACCCCGGCAGGCAGCGTGCTGCCGGGCACTTTTCTTATAACTTAATAAAGTGTTCACGGTAGTAAGCCAGCTCCGCCACCGATTCACGGATATCATCCATGGCCTGGTGGGTGCCTTGCTTTTTAAGCCCGTCCAGCATCTCTGGTTTCCAGCGGCGTGCCAGCTCTTTCAGGGTGCTCACGTCGAGATAACGATAGTGGAAGTATGACTCCAGCTCCGGCATGTACTTAAACAGGAAGCGACGATCCTGGCCGATGCTGTTACCACAAATCGGCGATTTGCCCTGCGGTACCCACTGCTTGAGGAATTCCAGCGTGGCAAGCTCGGCTTCACGATCGCCCTGGGTGCTGGCTTTGACGCGTTCCACCAGCCCGCTGCCGGTATGGGTACGCACGTTCCATTCATCCATCAGCCCCAGCTGCGCGTCAGACTGATGAACGGCAATCGTCGGCCCTTCCGCCAGGATATTCAGGTTCGCATCGGTCACCAGCGTGGCGATCTCAATAATGCGATCGCGCTCGGGATCCAGTCCGGTCATCTCCAGATCGATCCAAATCAGGTTGTTTTCATCTGCGCTCATGTTATTTTCCACCCTTCTCGCTTAACCGGCCGTGGCAGGTTAACTAGTATTAATTAGTGTGTATCATAGAGGTTTTGCCCGATATGGGCGACCAGGAGCCAGCACGATTGAGTAAAAATAAACTCTCCAAAGGTCAACAGCGCCGTGTGAGTGCCAACCACGAGCGCCGTCTTAAAACCGCTGCGGATAAGCCTGACTACGACGACAATCTGTTTGGCGAAGCCACTGAGGGCGTAGTGATTAGCCGCTTTGGTATGCATGCCGATGTAGAAACCGCCAGTGGCGAGATTCACCGCTGCAATATCCGTCGCACCATACGCTCGCTGGTCACCGGTGACCGCGTGGTCTGGCGTCCCGGTAAAGCCGCAGCAGAAGGCGTCAAGGTTAAAGGCATCGTTGAGGCCGTGCATGAGCGCACGTCGGTCCTGACGCGTCCTGACTTCTACGACGGTGTAAAACCGATTGCCGCCAATATCGATCAGATCGTGATTGTGTCTGCAATCCTCCCCGAACTGTCGCTGAATATTATCGACCGTTATCTCATCGCGTGCGAAACCCTTGAGGTTGAACCGCTGATTGTTCTGAATAAAATCGATCTGCTTGACGACGACAGCATGGCCTTCGTGAATGAGCAGATGGATATCTACCGCAAGATTGGTTATCGCGTGTTGATGGTGTCCAGCCATAAGAAAGATGGTCTGCAGCCGCTTGAAGAAGCGCTCACCGACCGCATCAGCATTTTTGCCGGACAGTCAGGCGTCGGTAAATCCAGTTTGCTGAACAACCTTCTTGGTTTGCAAAAAGAGATCCTCACCAATGAGGTCTCTGATAACTCGGGTCTTGGCCAGCACACCACTACCGCTTCACGTCTGTATCACTTCCCGCACGGCGGCGATGTGATCGACTCCCCTGGCGTACGTGAATTTGGCCTCTGGCATCTCGAACCGGAACAAATCTTTAACGGCTTTGTCGAATTCCATGACTATTTAGGCGCGTGCAAATATCGTGACTGTAAACACGATAACGACCCTGGCTGTGCCATTCGCGCAGCGGTAGAAAACGGTGAAATCGCTGAAACCCGTTTTTATAACTATCACCGCATTCTCGAAAGCATGGACCAGGTAAAGACGCGTAAAAACTTTTCTGATTCTGACAACTGACAACTAAGCTAAGCGTCGCTAAAATCGTCCCCTTTTTTCAGGTTCCGGCGGCTCACAGCCGGATCAGGAACGACAAAACAATGGCCTGGAGGCTACCTTGTTAAACTCATTTAAACTTTCGCTTCAATACATTCTGCCAAAACTGTGGCTCACTCGCCTGGCGGGCTGGGGCGCGAGCAAACGAGCGGGCTGGCTGACCAAGCTGGTTATCGACCTGTTCGTGAAGTACTACAAGGTCGACATGAAAGAAGCGCAGAAGCCGGACACCGCCAGCTACCGCACTTTCAATGATTTCTTTGTCCGTCCACTGCGCGATGAAGTGCGGCCGCTGGATACCGACCCGAACGTGCTGGTTATGCCTGCCGATGGCGTTATCAGCCAGTTGGGTAAAATCGAAGGCGATAAGATTTTGCAGGCCAAAGGCCATAACTACAGCCTGGAAGCCCTGCTGGCAGGTAACTACCTGATGGCGGACCTGTTCCGCAACGGCTCTTTTGCCACCACCTACCTGTCACCGCGCGACTACCACCGCGTACATATGCCGTGCAACGGTATTCTGCGCGAAATGATCTACGTGCCGGGCGATCTGTTCTCAGTAAACCACCTGACCGCGCAGAACGTTCCTAACCTGTTCGCCCGTAACGAGCGCGTGATCTGCCTGTTTGATACCGAGTTTGGCCCGATGGCACAGATTCTGGTTGGTGCTACGATTGTGGGCAGCATTGAGACCGTCTGGGCGGGCACCATTACCCCGCCGCGTGAAGGCGTGATCAAACGCTGGACCTGGCCTGCTGGCGAGAGCGAAGGTTCTATCGCTCTGCTGAAAGGTCAGGAAATGGGCCGTTTCAAGCTGGGCTCGACCGTTATCAACCTGTTTGCACCAAATTCAGTGAAGCTGGTTGAGCAACTCGAAAGCCTGTCGGTGACCAAACTTGGCCAACCGCTGGCGGTGTCGACGGAGCCGTTTGTGACCGTGGATGCAGAGCCTGCCCCGCTGCCGGCAGAAGAGATCGCCGCAGAACTCGACGCCAGTCCGCTGGTTGACGACAAAAAAGACCAAGGCTAACCAAAAGGTATACTGACGTGCGCCTGATTATCACTTTACTGATGGCCTGGTGCCTCAGTATGGGGGCGTACGCAGCGACCGCCCCCAATGCAAAACAAATCTCGCAAGAACTGGAGCAGGCAAAGGCGGCAAAACCCGCCCAGCCCGAAACCGTAGAGGTGCTCCAGGCTGCGTTGAACGCCCTTGAGGAGCGTAAAGGCTCCCTCGAACGTGCGACACAGTATCAGCAGGTTATCGATAACTTCCCCAAACTCTCGCAAACCCTCCGCGCGCAGCTCAACGATCTGCGCGAAGAGCCGCGTCAGGTGCCTGTCGGCATGACCTCTGACACGCTTAACCAGGAGATCCTGCAGGTCAGCAGCCAACTGCTGGAAAAAACCCGCCAGGCCCAGCAGGAGCAGGAGCGCGCCCGTGAAATAGCCGACTCGCTGAACCAGCTTCCGCAACAGCAAACCGATGCCCGTCGTCAGCTGAATGACGTTGAGCGACGCGCCGGGGCACAAACCGGCAATACCCCGCTCAACCAGGCGCAAAATCTTGGTTTGCAGGCTGAATCGGCCAGGCTGAAAGCACTGGTCGATGAGCTGGAACTGGCGCAGCTCTCTGCCAACAACCGCCAGGAGCTGGCGCGTATGCGCTCTGAACTGGCGAAGAAACAGGGCGAACAGCTGGATGCGTATCTGCAGGCCCTGCGCAATCAGCTTAACAGCCAGCGCCAGCGTGAAGCCGAGAAAGCGCTGGAAAGCACCGAGCTGTTGGCTGAAAACAGCGAGAACCTGCCTTCCGGCATCGTCGATCAGTTCAAGATCAACCGTGAACTCTCTGCCGCGCTTAACCAGCAGGCACAGCGCATGGATCTGGTGGCCTCGCAGCAGCGTCAGGCCACCAATCAAACCCTGCAGGTAAGACAGGCGCTGAATACGCTGCGCGAGCAGTCGCAGTGGCTGGGATCGTCCAACCTGCTTGGCGAGGCCCTGCGCGCCCAGGTGGCACGCCTGCCCGAGATGCCAAAACCGCAGCAGCTCGATACCGAAATGGCGCAGCTGCGCGTGCAGCGTCTGCGCTTTGAAGATCTGCTGAACAAGCAGCCGCAGCTGCGTCAGATCCACCAGTTGGACGGCAAAGCGCTCACTGCCGAGCAAAACCGGATTCTGGAAGCTCAGTTGCGCACCCAGCGTGAACTGCTCAATTCGCTGTTGCAGGGTGGCGATACCCTGCTGCTGGAACTGACCAAACTGAAAGTCTCCAACAGCCAGCTGGAAGATGCGTTAAAAGAGGTCAATGAAGCGACTCACCGCTATCTGTTCTGGACCTCAGACGTGCGCCCGGTCTCGATTTCCTGGCCGATTGATATTGTGCAGGATCTGCGCCGGTTGATTTCACTGGATACCTTCAGCCAGTTAGGCAAAGCCAGCGTGATGATGCTCACCAACAAAGAGACCATCTTCCCGCTGCTGGGGGCACTGATCCTGGTCGGGTTTAGCATCTACTCGCGCAGGCATTTCACCCGCTTCCTCGACCGCTCCAGCGCCCGCGTGGGTAAAGTGACCCAGGACCATTTCTGGCTCACGCTGCGCACGGTCTTCTGGTCAATTCTGGTTGCCTCCCCACTACCGGTGCTGTGGATGACGCTTGGCTATGGCCTGCGCGAAGCCTGGCCTTATCCGCTGGCGGTCGCTATTGGCGCAGGAGTGACGGCCACCGTGCCGCTGCTGTGGGTGGTAATGATCTGTGCAACCTTCGCCCGTCCGAACGGCCTGTTTGTTGCCCACTTCGGCTGGCCGCGTAACCGCGTGGCGCGGGCCATGCGCTATTACCTGATGAGCATCGGGCTTATCGTGCCGCTGATCATGGCGCTGATCATGTTTGATAACCTGAACGATCGGGAGTTTTCCGGATCGCTCGGCCGCCTGTGCTTTATGTTGATTTGCGGCGCGCTGGCAGTGGTGACCCTGAGCCTGAAGAAAGCCGGGATCCCGCTGTATCTCGATAAAGAGGGCAGCGGCGATAACATGGCCAACCGCATGCTGTGGAATTTACTGCTGAGCGCTCCGCTGGCGGGGATTCTGGCGGCCGCCGTTGGGTATCTGGCTACCGCTCAGGCGCTGCTGGCGCGTCTCGAAACCTCGGTAGCGATCTGGTTCCTGCTGCTGGTGGTGTACCACGTGATTCGGCGCTGGATGCTGATTCAGCGTCGTCGTCTGGCCTTCGACAGGGCGAAAAACCGCCGGGCAGAAATCCTCGCTCAGCGTGCGCGCGGTGAGGAAGAACCGCCGCATTCGCTCAGCACGGAAGGCACGGTGGATGTCGATGATACCGAGCTGGATCTGGATGCCATCAGTACCCAGTCCCTGCGCCTGGTCCGCTCTATTCTCATGCTGATCGCCCTGCTGTCGGTGATTGTGCTGTGGTCTGAAATTCACTCCGCGTTTGGCTTCCTGGAAAATATCACCCTCTGGGACGTGACCTCGACGGTACAGGGCGTAGAGAGCCTGGAGCCGATCACGCTCGGGGCGGTGCTGATTGCGATTCTGGTCTTTATCATCACCACGCAGCTGATCCGCAACTTCCCGGCGCTGCTGGAGCTGGCCGTGTTGCAGCATCTGGATTTAACACCGGGTACCGGGTACGCCATTACCACTATCACCAAATACCTGCTGCTGCTGCTTGGCGGGCTGGTGGGCTTCTCGATGATCGGAATTGAGTGGTCGAAATTGCAGTGGCTGGTTGCCGCTCTCGGTGTCGGCCTTGGGTTTGGTTTGCAGGAGATCTTCGCCAACTTTATCTCCGGCCTGATCATCCTGTTTGAAAAGCCGATTCGTATTGGCGATACCGTGACAATTCGCGATCTGACCGGAAGCATCACCAAAATCAATACCCGAGCCACTACCATCAGCGACTGGGACCGCAAAGAGATCATCGTCCCCAACAAGGCTTTTATCACCGAGCAGTTTATAAACTGGTCGCTGTCGGATTCCGTCACGCGTGTGGTACTAACCGTGCCTGCGCCGTCTGATGCCAACAGCGAAGAGGTGACGCAGATCCTTTATACAGCGGCCGAGCGCTGCTCGCTGGTGATCAACACCCCAGAGCCGGAAGTGTTCCTGGTGGATCTCCAGCAGGGGATCCAGATTTTCGAGCTGCGTATTTATGCGGCCGAAATGGGCCATCGCATGCCGCTGCGCCACGAAATCCACCAGCTGATCCTGGCGGGCTTCCGTGAACACGGTATCGATCTGCCATTCCCACCGTTCCAGATGCGTCTGGAAACACTGGATGGGCGTAAGACGGGAAGAACCTTAACGTCAGGGGCGAAGAAGCGCCCGGCGGGAAGTTTGTAAGTCGGCTTGTTCCCGGCGGCGCTGCGCTTGCACGGGCCTACGTTTTTGTAGGCCGGGTAAGCGCCGCGCCACCCGGCAAATTATCAGGCGCGATCGACAGTAAACGCAATCACGTCGCCCAGCTGCTCAGCGCCCAGCGCCAGCATCACCAGACGATCAACCCCCAGCGCCACGCCGGAGCAATCGGGCAGACCGGCTTTTAACGCTCCCAGCAGATTGTGATCAACGGGCTGCTGCGGCAGGCCGCGGGCAGCACGCTTGCGGTTATCCTGCTCAAAACGCTGCTGCTGTTCACGGGCATCGGTCAACTCGTGGAAACCATTTGCCAGCTCAATACCTTTAAAATAAACCTCGAAGCGTTCCGCCACACGGTGATCTTCCGTGCTGATCTGCGCCAGTGACGCCTGGCTTGCCGGGAAGTGGTACACAAAGGTCGGACGGTCTTTGCCAATGTGCGGCTCGACGCCCATCGCAAAGAGCAGCTGCAGCAAGGTGTCACGGTCTTCTTCGGTATCGGCAATATTGCTGAGATCCAGCTTTGCCGCCGCTTCGCGCAGCTGAGTTTTGTCCGCCGAGAGCGGATCAATGTCCAGATGACGCTGGAAAACCTGCTGGTACGAGAGCGTTTCAGCTCCCGGGCACTCGAGTACCTGCTGCAGCAGATCGTCCACCTCATTCATCAGGCGGTACATATCATAGTGCGGGCGGTACCACTCCAGCATGGTGAATTCCGGATTGTGGTGGCGACCCATCTCTTCATTACGGAAGCTACGACACAGCTGGTAAACCGGCCCACAGCCCGCGGCCAACAGGCGCTTCATGTGGTATTCCGGGCTGGTCATCAGGTAGAGATTCATCCCCTGGGAGTGACCAGGGCCGACAAAACGGGTTTCAAACGGGAACAGATGAATATCCGTTACCGTCGCCTGACTCATGCAGGGCGTTTCCACCTCCAGCACACCGCGATCGGCAAAAAAGCGGCGAATTTCCGCCATAATTGCTGCGCGTTTTAACAGATTGGGGATGGATGCGCTCGGCTGCCAGGTGGCCGTTTCGCTCATGTGAATTTCTCCGATTTCAGACAAGGGGACGAAGTCTACGCGTAACCCCGGACAGAGACAAATTTTGCGCAGGTAATTTTGTGGCTTTTATAACCTCTAATAATTTCACGAGGCAATTCATCAATTATGATGATAATCACCACCAAATAACCGCAAAAAAATCGAACACGTCAAATTTCCCTAAGCTCCCTACGGCTATACTGCGTTACCCATAAAGGAGCAGTGGAACCCCTTTCGCATTTGGCCTCCCAGGCGGTGAACAACCGTTGAGTGTCGGGATGCGAAATATCAAAAATCTGGAGGAATGTCGTGCAAACCTTTCAAGCCGATCTTGCCATAATTGGCGCTGGCGGAGCGGGATTACGCGCAGCAATTGCTGCAGCTCAGGCTAATCCAAACGCTAAAATCGCCCTGATTTCAAAAGTCTATCCTATGCGCAGCCATACGGTTGCCGCGGAGGGGGGGTCTGCTGCCGTTGCGCAGGATCATGACAGCTTTGATTACCACTTTCACGACACCGTCGCCGGTGGCGATTGGCTATGCGAACAGGATGTCGTCGATTATTTCGTCCATCATTGCCCGACGGAAATGACCCAGCTGGAGCAGTGGGGTTGCCCGTGGAGCCGCCGTGAAGACGGCAGCGTGAACGTGCGTCGTTTCGGCGGCATGAAAATTGAGCGCACCTGGTTTGCTGCCGATAAAACCGGCTTCCACATGCTCCATACCCTGTTCCAGACCTCGCTGCAGTTCCCGCAAATCCAACGCTTTGACGAGCACTTCGTGCTGGATATCCTGGTGGATGACGGCCAGGCGCGCGGTCTGGTGGCGATGAACATGATGGAAGGCTCGCTGGTTCAGATCCGCGCTAACGCGGTGGTAATGGCCACCGGCGGTGCAGGACGCGTTTACCGCTATAACACCAACGGCGGGATTGTCACCGGCGACGGGATGGGCATGGCGCTGCAGCACGGGATCCCACTGCGCGATATGGAGTTCGTTCAGTATCACCCAACCGGTCTGCCGGGTTCCGGCATCCTGATGACCGAGGGCTGCCGCGGCGAAGGCGGGATTCTGGTCAATAAAGATGGCTATCGCTATCTGCAGGATTACGGCATGGGCCCGGAAACTCCGTTGGGCGAGCCGAAGAACAAATACATGGAACTTGGCCCGCGCGACAAAGTGTCTCAGGCCTTCTGGCATGAGTGGCGCAAAGGTAACACTGTCCCTACCCCACGCGGCGATGTGGTCTATCTCGACCTGCGTCATCTGGGTGAGAAGAAACTGCTGGAACGCCTGCCGTTTATCTGCGAGCTGTCCAAAGCCTATGTCGGCGTGGATCCGGTAAAAGAGCCGATCCCTGTGCGCCCAACCGCGCACTACACCATGGGTGGGATTGAAACCGATCAGCAGTGTGAAACCCGTATCAAAGGCCTGTTTGCAGTGGGTGAATGCTCCTCCGTCGGCCTGCATGGCGCTAACCGTCTGGGCTCAAACTCGCTGGCTGAGCTGGTGGTGTTTGGTCGTCTGGCGGGTGAACAAGCCATGGCGCGCGCCGCGACTGCCGGTACAGCCAACAGCGCCGCGCTGGATGCGCAGGTTGCGGATGTCGAACAGCGCCTGAAAAAACTGGTCAATCAGGAGGGCAATGAGAAATGGTCGGCGATCCGCGACGAGATGGGGCTTTCCATGGAGGAAGGTTGCGGCATATACCGTACGCCGGAACTGATGCAGAAAACCATCGACAAGCTGGCTGAACTGCAGGAACGCTTCAAACGCGTGCGCATTACTGACACCTCCAGCGTGTTCAACACCGACCTGCTCTACACCATTGAGCTGGGTCATGGCCTGAACGTGGCCGAATGTATGGCACACTCCGCCCTGGCGCGGAAAGAGTCGCGCGGCGCGCATCAGCGTCTGGACGAAGGCTGCACGGAGCGCGATGACGTCAACTTCCTCAAACATACCCTCGCGTATCGTGACGCGGATGGTTCCACTCGTCTGGACTACAGCGACGTGAAAATCACCACGCTGGCACCGGCTAAACGCGTGTACGGTGCAGAAGCGGAAGCCGCCGAGAAGAAGGAGACGACCCATGGCTGAAATGCAAAACCTGAAAGTGGAAGTGGTACGCTATAACCCGGAAGTCGACAGCGCGCCACACAGCACGTTCTATGATGTGCCTTATGACGAGCAGACCTCCCTACTGGATGCGCTCGGCTACATCAAAGACAATCTGGCACCGGACCTGAGCTACCGCTGGTCCTGCCGAATGGCAATCTGCGGTTCCTGCGGCATGATGGTCAACAAGGTACCTAAGCTGGCCTGTAAAACCTTCCTGCGCGAGTACCCGAAAGGGATGAAGGTCGAAGCCCTGGCGAACTTCCCCATTGAGCGCGATCTGGTGGTCGACATGACCCACTTTATCGAAAGCCTGGAAGCCATTAAGCCGTACATTATTGGCAACTCACGCACCCCGGACCAGGGACCCAACACGCAAACGCCGGCGCAAATGGCCAAGTATCACCAGTTCTCCGGCTGCATTAACTGCGGTCTGTGCTATTCCGCCTGCCCGCAGTTTGGTCTGAATCCAGAATTTATCGGGCCGGCAGCCATTACCCTCGCGCATCGCTATAACGAAGACAGCCGCGACAAGGGTAAGAAAGAGCGTATGGCCCAGCTTAACGGCCAGAACGGCGTCTGGACCTGTACCTTCGTCGGCTACTGCTCGGAAGTGTGTCCGAAGCACGTCGATCCCGCCGCCGCGATCCAACAGGGCAAAGTGGAAAGCTCGAAAGACTTTCTTATCGCCACCCTGAAACCACGCTAAGGAGTGCATGATGACGACTAAACGCAAAGCCTATGTCCGGCCGATGCCATCCACCTGGTGGAAGAATCTGCCGTTTTATCGCTTCTATATGCTGCGTGAAGGCACGGCGGTGCCGGCGGTGTGGTTCAGTATCGAGCTGATGTATGGCCTGTTTGCTCTTAAACATGGCCCGGAGACCTGGATGGGTTTCGTCGGATTTCTGCAAAATCCGGTGGTGGTGATCCTCAATATCATCGTGCTGGCGGCAGCGTTACTGCACACCAAAACGTGGTTTGAGCTGGCGCCGAAAGCGGCAAATATTATTGTGAAAGGCGAAAAACTGGGGCCAGAGCCGATTATTAAAGGACTCTGGGTGGTAACTGCGGTCGTGACCGTCGTGATTCTTGGCATAGCCTTGTTCTGGTAAGGAGACCACGGTGATTAATCCAAATCCAAAACGTTCTGATGAACCGGTTTTCTGGGGACTCTTTGGCGCAGGCGGCATGTGGTGCGCCATTATCGCGCCGGTCATTATTCTGCTGGTGGGCATTATGCTGCCGCTGGGCCTGTATCCAGGTGATGCACTGAGCTACGAGCGGGTGCTGGCTTTCGCCCATAGCTTTGTTGGCAGGGTGTTCATCTTCCTGATGATTGTGCTGCCGCTGTGGTGTGGTTTGCACCGTATGCATCACGCGATGCATGACCTGAAGATCCATGTCCCTAATGGTAAATGGGTGTTCTATGGTCTGGCGGCCATTCTGAGCGTAGTCACACTGGTTGCCGTCGTCTTTATGTAATAACTCTCGCTCTCCTGCTCATCGGCAGGAGAGCAAAATTCCTCGCAGGCTCTACACTTAACAAAAAGCCTGTAAGGAAACTCCTATGCGCATCCTGCCTGTCATCGCCGCCGTTGCCGCTGCGTTTCTGGTTGTTGCCTGTAGCTCCCCCACGCCCCCTCCTGGCGTAACCGTCGTCACCCCTTTTGATGCTCAGAAGTTCCTCGGAAGCTGGTACGAAATTGCCCGCTTCGACCACCGTTTTGAGCGCGGTTTACAGAAGGTGACAGCAAACTATAGCCCCATGAGCGATGGCGGCATTCAGGTCATCAACCGGGGCTATAACCCGGAGCGTGGTATGTGGCAAAAGGTCACGGGAAAAGCATACTTTACGGGTAGCCCCAATAGCGCCGCGCTGAAAGTCTCTTTCTTTGGTCCCTTCTATGGCGGGTATAACGTAATCGCTCTCGACAGCGCCTATCGACACGCGCTGGTGTGCGGGCCGGACCATGATTATCTGTGGATCCTCTCCCGCACACCGACGATTTCAGATGACGTCAAACAGCAGCTTCTGGATACAGCGACGCGTCAGGGATTTGATGTCAGCAAATTCATCTGGGTTGAGCAGCCCCATTAATGGGTGCTGAGCTTCAGCCCGATAATCCCGGCGACAATCAGTGCGAGGCTGGCAATACGCGCCAGGCTCGCCGACTCACCCAGCAATAAAATGCCGGTAATGGCCGCGCCCACCGCGCCAATCCCCGTCCACACGGCATAAGCCGTGCCCACCGGCAGCGAGCGCATTGCCCAGGAGAGCAGAACAATACTGACGATCATCGCGGCAACGGTGATGATGCTTGGCGTAAGACGGGTAAACCCGTGGGTGTATTTCAGGCCGATGGCCCATACCACTTCGAGTAAACCGGCAATCAAAAGAATAATCCAGGGCATTACGGGCTCCTTAACTTAACTAACAGTCTGGGGCCGTCCCCGATGAGAGAAGCGCTTACAGGCCGTCCTGTAAGGCAGATGAACTTCATATTGTGATGAGCAGTAACGCTTTTTTCAACGAATTTCTTTTAGGTAACACTTGGCAGATTAAAAGCAAGAAATAGGCGCAGTTAGCAGCGAAGTTCAGGCATTTATAACTCATCCGACTTCCTTATTATGGGATGTTTCCTGAAAGCAGGAAGCGATCACCCTTTGCCAACTGCGAAAAAAATATGTTCAAAATTCTGTTGATTGACCGATGTCATTACACCCGCATGGGTTTAGAAGCATGGCTCAATCATTCCGGTCTGTTCCCTTTTTCTTTACTGGTAACAGGCCTCAATAATCTCTACCTTGCCAGGGAACATATCCTGCAGTGGAAACCGGCGCTGGTGATCGGGGATTTGCAGGGCTTCATGTCTGAAATGCCGCATATTTCACCCATCAACGCCCTGGTGAGCGCCAGTGAAAACGTGCCTTTTATCTCGCTGCATTCTGCTGAAATAGCTGAGATGGCAGTCCTAAGGGATAAATTTCCTGTGTGGGCATCTTTGTTCAAAAATACCCCGCTGAAGGATCTGGCGCAGGTAATAAATGACGCATTAGCGTCCCAGACAACCTGCGAACCGGCGCACACAGTGGCACCCTTACTGACGCGTCAGGAAGAGAGAGTGTTGTCGCTGTGGATGGAAGGCGCCAGCAATCAGAAGATTGCCAGCAAACTGAGTATTCACGGGAAAACGGTTTATACCTACAAGCGTAATATTCGCATGAAACTGCATATGGATACACGCTACTCGCCGTTTCTGTCACGATCCGAATCAGTAAACTGAGGGTACGGCGGCTGAGTCAGCCCCGTACCGCCCATTATTACTGCTGTGCTTTCGTCGCTGCACCGGAGATGGCACTACCGCCATCAGAAATATCTTCACCAACGCCACGGGTTGTATTACAGGCAGTTAATACCGACGAAAGTACCAGGACAGAAAAGATCGCTGCAATTGTTTTCTTAATCATAATTTCTTCCTTTTTTAGCCAAATTATTGGTGTATAGCCACATAAGCATAGCCAGGATTCAGGCTAGTGACGGAAAGGAAAGCGTTTTTAAGAAAACAGGAAGGATCAGAAGGCAGCGAAAGAGAGGGCATATCGATATGGCGCAGCAAACGGCTGCGCCTTTCATCCGGTCGTGAATTACTTCACGCGGGAGACGTATTCACCCGAGCGGGTGTCCACTTTGATGACTTCGCCGGTCTGAACGAACAGCGGAACTTTAACCACTGCACCGGTAGACAGCTTAGCAGGCTTACCGCCAGTCCCTGCGGTGTCACCTTTCAGACCTGGATCGGTTTCAACGATTTCCAGTTCAACGAAGTTTGGTGGGGTCACAGAAATAGGCTGACCGTTCCACAGGGTCACGATGCACTCAGCCTGATCCAGCAGCCATTTGGCGCTGTCACCGACCGCTTTTTCGTCAGCTGACAGCTGTTCGAAAGTGGAGTTGTTCATGAAGTGGTAGAATTCACCGTCGTTGTAGAGATAAGTCAGGTTCATATCAACAACGTCTGCGCCTTCAGCGGAGTCGGTGGATTTGAACGTTTTCTCTACACGGGTACCGGTCAGCAGGCGGCGCAGCTTAACGCGTGCGAATGCCTGGCCTTTCCCTGGTTTGACGAATTCGCTGGCTTCAACCGCGTACGGTTCGCCGTCCATCATGATTTTAAGACCGGCACGAAAATCGTTGCTATAGTAAGTCGCCATAAGGCCCTCTGAAATTGTTAACTGGTAGCTAAGCCACAAAATGGCGCATATTGTAACCCTAAACACCCCATCCAGAGAAGATTGGTTATTGCAACTTGCAGATGTAATAACTGACCCGGATGAACTGCTCCGTCTGGTAAATGTAGACGCTGATGAAAATCTCCTTGCCGGACGTGACGCCAAACGCCTGTTTGCGTTGCGCGTGCCGCGTGCGTTCGTGGCGCGTATGGAGAAAGGCAACCCTGACGATCCACTGCTGAAACAGGTACTTACCGCGCAGGATGAGTTTATCACCGCTCCCGGCTACAGTACGGATCCGCTCGAAGAGCAAAACAGCGTGGTACCCGGCTTACTGCATAAATACCGAAACCGCGCGCTGCTGCTGGTAAAAGGCGGCTGTGCCGTAAACTGCCGTTACTGCTTCCGGCGTCATTTCCCTTATGCGGATAACCAGGGGAATAAACGCAACTGGCAGGCCGCCCTGAGCTACGTTGCAGCCCATCCGGAGCTGGATGAGATTATTTTCTCCGGCGGTGACCCGCTTATGGCGAAGGATCATGAGCTGGACTGGCTTATCACTCAGCTTGAGGCCATCCCGCATATCAAGCGCTTGCGTATTCACAGCCGCTTGCCGATTGTCATTCCGGCGCGCATCACCGACACGCTGGTGTCCCGCTTTGCGCGCTCATCACTGCAAATATTACTGGTTAATCATATTAATCATGCCAATGAGATCGACGATGCGTTCCGTGCAGCGATGTCGGCTTTACGCACAGCGGGCGTCACCTTGCTCAACCAGAGTGTACTGCTGCGCGGGGTGAATGATAATGCCCACACGTTAGCCAGTCTCAGTAATGCGCTGTTTGATGCCGGCGTTATGCCCTATTACCTGCACGTTCTGGATCGCGTTCAGGGCGCGGCACATTTCATGGTGAGTGATGAAGAAGCACGTCAGCTTATGCGGGAATTATTGACCCTGGTTTCGGGCTATATGGTGCCGAAACTGGCGCGTGAGATTGGTGGCCAGCCGAGTAAGACACCGCTGGATTTGGGGCTGCAACAGCGTTAACCATTGATTCCGGGTGTCCTTCTCAAAGGGGGAAGAACACCCGCAACGACATCAGTTCGGACATTTATAAACCTGGCCAATCATTTCGCTGGCCGTCGGCACAAAGCTCGACAACATCCCCTGCGTCGGGCTGCTCACACCATAAATCACATTACCGCCCATTTCTGCAGCCTGGTTACGAAGCGCATTCGCCGCACCGCGCATTGAACCGCCCTCTTCGCCATGCTGACCAGACAGCCAGTTGCTTTGTTTACCGGTTGCCGTTCCCACCAGCTGACACTCGCTCCCCGGCTTATCTTCCACAAAGCGAACACTTTGCCCACCAGCGGACAGCTCGTTACTGGAGCTACAACCCGCCAGCAGCAATGCTGCCCCTACAATCCCTGCACAGACCTTTACGCGCATGTTATTCCTCGTTTTCAATAAGCTGGGCAACTGCTGCCCCTGTGTAAACCTTATACTAAAAAGATGACCAAAAGAAAAACCCCCGATCATTTCTGACCGGGGGTTTGTTCATTTCTGCGAGGTGCAGAACAACATGATTACATCATGCCGCCCATTCCACCCATACCGCCCATGCCGCCTGCGCCTAAATCAGGCGCGTCGCCTTTAGGCAGGTCGGTGACCATGCACTCGGTGGTGATCATCAGACCAGCAACAGATGCCGCGTACTGCAGAGCAGAACGGGTCACTTTAGTTGGGTCCAGGATACCCATATCGATCATGTTGCCGTATTCTTCGGTCGCGGCGTTGTAACCGTAGTTGCCGTCGCCCGCTTTCACGGTGTTAGCCACTACAGACGGTTCTTCGCCACAGTTCAGAACGATCTGACGCAGTGGTGCTTCCATTGCGCGCAGCGCAACTTTGATACCCACGTTCTGATCTTCGTTCTGGCCACGCAGTTCGCTCAGTTTAGATGCCACGCGAATCAACGCGACGCCACCACCTGCAACCACACCTTCTTCAACCGCTGCACGGGTTGCGTGCAGAGCATCGTCAACGCGTGCTTTCTTCTCTTTCATTTCAACTTCGGTAGCTGCACCGACTTTGATAACTGCTACGCCGCCAGCCAGTTTCGCTACGCGTTCCTGCAGTTTTTCGCGGTCGTAATCAGAGGTCGCTTCTTCGATCTGCTTACGGATCTGAGTGACACGGCCCTGAATGGCCACTTCTTCACCCACGCCATCAATGATGGTGGTGGTGTCTTTGTTGATGAGAACGCGCTTCGCCTGACCCATGTCTTCCAGCGTTGCTTTTTCCAGCTCCATACCGATCTCTTCAGAGATAACGGTACCGCCAGTCAGGGTTGCGATATCCTGCAGCATGGCTTTACGACGGTCGCCGAAGCCCGGTGCTTTAACCGCAGCCACTTTCACGATGCCGCGCATGGTGTTAACCACCAGGGTCGCCAGCGCTTCGCCTTCAACATCTTCAGCGATGATAACCAGCGGCTTGCCAGCTTTCGCAACGGCTTCCAGAACAGGCAGCATTTCGCGGATATTGGAGATTTTTTTATCAGCCAGCAGGATGAACGGGCTTTCCAGCTCAACAGCACCGGTTTCTGGTTTGTTGATGAAGTATGGGGACAGGTAGCCACGGTCGAACTGCATACCTTCAACCACGTCCAGTTCGTCTTCCAGGCCGGTACCGTCTTCAACGGTAATTACGCCTTCTTTACCGACTTTGTCCATCGCTTCTGCGATCAGTTTACCGACGGTTTCATCGGAGTTTGCAGAGATAGTACCAACCTGAGCAATGGCTTTAGAGTCAGAGCACGGTACGGACAGCGCTTTCAGCTCTTCAACAGCCGCGATAACCGCTTTGTCGATGCCACGTTTCAGATCCATTGGGTTCATACCCGCAGCAACCGCTTTCAGGCCTTCAGCGATGATCGCCTGCGCCAGTACCGTTGCCGTGGTGGTGCCATCGCCTGCAGCGTCGTTCGCTTTAGAGGCAACTTCTTTCACCATCTGGGCACCCATGTTTTCGAACTTGTCTTCCAGCTCGATTTCACGCGCTACGGAAACACCATCTTTAGTGATGGTTGGCGCACCGAAGGATTTGTCCAGAACCACGTTGCGGCCTTTCGGGCCCAGGGTCACTTTAACTGCATCTGCCAGTACGTTAACGCCGCGCAGCATTTTCACACGAGCGTCGTTACCGAATTTTACGTCTTTAGCTGCCATTTTAATCTTTCCCTTAAATTCGTATGTTCAGTGTCGTTCGCGGATTACGCTTCAACAATTGCCAGAATGTCGCTTTCGGACATGATCAACACTTCTTCATTGTCGATCTTCTCGGACTTCACACCGTAGCCATCGTTGAAAATAACGATGTCGCCCACTTTAACGTCCAGCGGCTGCACATTTCCGTTTTCCAGAATGCGACCCTTACCGACAGCGATGATTTCGCCACGCGTTGATTTTGCTGCTGCAGAACCGGTCAGAACGATGCCGCCAGCAGATTTGGTTTCAACTTCTTTACGTTTGACGATCACACGATCATGTAACGGACGAATACTCATTGATAGCTCTCCTTTGAGAAAGTCATTATCAGTTATGGGTGACGCCGGGCCGTAAGCGGTTTTCCGGCTAGTGCCCTGAGAGATGGGGGTCGGTTTTTACCCCTTCAAGGGGTAGTCGAAAAAAAATATGCGAAAGTGTTACCATCGCCTCTCTTTTGGTGGCGGCAGGACGATGGAATGAGTGGACTGAAACAGGAGCTGGGGCTAGCGCAGGGCGTTGGTTTACTTTCAACCTCGTTGTTAGGCACGGGGGTGTTTGCCGTACCGGCGCTGGCCGCCCTGGTCGCGGGGGACAACAGCCTGTGGGCCTGGCCGGTGCTCATTCTGCTGGTATTTCCGGTAGCGATTGTCTTTGCCGTGCTCGGACGGCATTTCCCCAGCGCGGGTGGCGTCGCCCATTTTGTTGGGATGGCGTTTGGCCCGCGTCTGGAGCGCGTCACCGGCTGGTTATTCCTGTCGGTCATCCCTGTGGGTTTACCTGCGGCGCTGCACATCGCCACCGGCTTCGGTCAGGCGCTGTTTGGCTGGCACGATGCGCAGCTGCTTTTTGCAGAACTGGGCACGCTGGCGATTGTCTGGTGGGTTGGCTCACGCGGAGCAAGCTCGAGCGCCAACCTGCAAACCCTGGTGGCGGTGCTGATTGTCGCGCTGATCGCTGCCATCTGGTGGGTGGGGGATATTCAGGTTGCGGCAATCCCCTTCCCTGCGATTACCGATATCGACAGTTCTCAACTTTTCGCTGCACTTTCGGTTATGTTCTGGTGTTTTGTCGGTCTTGAAGCCTTTGCCCATCTGGCCTCGGAGTTTAAACAGCCGGAGCGAGATTTTCCTCGGGCGTTGATGATCGGTCTGCTGCTGGCAGGGACGGTCTACTGGGCCTGTACTGTTCTGGTACTTCATTTCACCGCTTACGGGGCGGACATGGCGGCTGCGGCCTCGCTGCCGGGCATCGTGGTACAACTTTTTGGCGTGAAGGCGCTGTGGGTCGCCTGCGTTATTGGCTACCTCGCCTGCTTCGCCAGCCTCAATATCTATATTCAGAGCTTTGCCCGCTTAGTGTGGTCCCAGGCGCAATACAAGCCGCAAAGCCGCTTAGCACGACTTTCAGCACGCCAGCTGCCGCTTAACGCGCTCAATCTGGTGCTGGGCTGCTGCATGATCAGCACGCTGGCAATCTACTGGCTGGAGATCAATCTCGACGCGCTGATTGTCTATGCCAACGGCATCTTCATTATGATCTATCTGCTGTGCATGTTGGCGGGCTGTCGCCTGCTGGAAGGCCGATATAAAACGCTGGCGCTGATCGGTGGGGTGCTCTGTTTACTGCTGCTGGCGATGGTGGGAGTGAAGAGCCTGTACGCCATTGCCATGCTGGCGGGACTGTGGCTGTTTTTGCCGAAGCGTAGCTCGGTGTAAGAAAAGCCCGGTAGCGCTACGCTTACCGGGCAATGCTCATTAACGATCGTCTTTATGATCCAGACGGTTACGATCCTCATCCTTGCGGTGATATTCCCCGTCGAAGGTCTCCCCGCCGCCGGTTCCGGCGCTGAACCCACCGCCCGGCATCCGGTTAAAACGCAAATGCGGCATCAGCTTCAGGGTCAACAGTTTCTGCACTGGCGGCAACAGCAACAGCAGGCCGAGCAGATCGGTAAAGAATCCCGGCAGCACCAGCAGCAGACCGGCAATAATCAGCGACACGCTTTTGATCATCTCTGCCGCCGGGCTTTCGCCTGCGGCCATCTTCTGCTGCATTAACAGGAAATTTTTAAAACCCTGATTGCGCACCAGCGACATACCAATGACCGAGGTGAAAATCACCATCAGCAGCGTTAGCAGGACGCCAAACACATGAGCGACCTGGATAAAAATAGAAATCTCTATGTAAACATAGAGAAACACGGCAATTAACGGTATCCAGCGCACTGGCTTCTCCTGTATGGCAGACGCCCTGTGGCCTCTGTCGGGTGTGATTTTGCGACTCGCATCAGTCAGAAGTGGAGGCGGTTAGCCAAAATTCAATCGGTTTGCACGGATATTTTTTCTGGAAATATTAAAGCGGTGATTCATTTCACAGATTAATAATTATCATGAAATCGGGTCGATAATAAGTGATCCAGATTACGGCATTTCGCTATCATCAGCATATGATCTCGGGTATCTGGTCGATTCAGGGGATAATCGTCGGCCAGAAAATAGACATAACCACAGATGTACTGTGTGTTGAGTACATTCCATCTGCAGCTTGAAAAGAAGGTTCACATGTTAAACAACATTCGTATCGAAGAAGATTTGTTGGGTACCAGGGAAGTTCCAGCGGATGCCTACTATGGTGTTCACACTCTGAGAGCGATTGAAAACTTCTACATCAGCAACAGCAAAATCAGTGATATCCCTGAATTTGTGCGTGGCATGGTAATGGTGAAGAAAGCCGCAGCAATGGCCAACAAAGAGCTGCAAACCATTCCGAAAAGCGTCGCAAACACGATCATTGCCGCCTGCGATGAAGTGCTGAATAACGGCAAGTGTATGGATCAATTCCCGGTTGACGTCTATCAGGGCGGCGCGGGTACGTCGGTGAACATGAATACCAACGAGGTGCTGGCAAACATCGGCCTTGAGCTGATGGGCCACCAGAAAGGTGAGTATCAGTACCTGAACCCGAACGACCACGTGAATAAATGCCAGTCCACCAACGACGCCTACCCGACCGGTTTTCGCATCGCGGTGTACGCTTCCGTGGTGAAACTGGTTGATGCGATTAACCAACTGGGCGAAGGCTTCCAGAATAAAGCCGTCGAATTCCAGGACATCCTGAAAATGGGCCGTACCCAGCTGCAGGATGCGGTGCCGATGACCCTCGGCCAGGAGTTCCACGCATTCAATGTGCTGCTGAATGAAGAAACCCGCAACCTGATGCGCACCTCCGAACTGCTGCTGGAGGTTAACCTGGGGGCAACGGCAATCGGTACGCGCCTGAATACGCCGGATGGCTATCAGCAGCTGGCGGTACAGAAGCTGGCTGAAGTCTCCAATCTGGCGGTCGTGCCAGCAGAAGATCTGATTGAAGCCACCTCCGACTGCGGCGCGTACGTCATGGTGCACAGCGCACTGAAACGTCTGGCGGTGAAACTGTCCAAAATCTGTAACGACTTACGCTTGCTCTCTTCAGGCCCGCGTGCCGGTCTGAACGAAATCAACCTGCCAGAACTGCAGGCAGGCTCGTCCATCATGCCAGCCAAAGTTAACCCGGTCGTTCCTGAAGTGGTTAACCAGGTGTGCTTCAAAGTCATCGGTAACGACATCACGGTCACCATGGCCTCTGAAGCCGGCCAGCTGCAGCTGAACGTCATGGAGCCCGTCATTGGCCAGGCGATGTTTGAATCCATTCACATCCTGACCAACGCTTGCTACAACCTGCTGGAAAAATGCATTAACGGCATTACCGCCAACAAAGCCGTCTGTGAAAGCTACGTTTATAACTCCATCGGGATCGTCACCTATCTCAACCCGTTCATCGGTCACCACAACGGCGATATCGTCGGTAAAATCTGTGCCGAAACGGGTAAGAGCGTGCGTGAAGTGGTTCTCGAGCGAGGTCTGCTGACAGAAGCGGAACTGGATGATATCTTCTCGGCGCAAAACTTGATGCACCCGGCCTATAAAGCGAAAAGATACACGGATGAAAGTGAACAATAATAGTTCAGGTTAAATTCATGAAGGCACGTCACTTGTGACGTGCCTTTTTTCTTTTTAGGCGTTACCAAAACACAACAATTCAATATCAACTTGTTAATAAGCAAGGTAGGCACTTATGTTTGGAGCAGAACTCGTCGTCGTCCTGTTGGCGATATACTTAGGCGCAAGACTCGGGGGGATCGGTATCGGTTTTGCCGGTGGTCTCGGCGTGCTTGTCCTTACCCTCATTTTTCAAATTAAACCCGGTGCCATCCCGTTCGACGTTATTGAAATCATTATGGCGGTTATCGCCGCTATCGCCGCCATGCAGGTGGCGGGAGGTATGGACTACCTGGTGAGCCTGGCGGAGCGTATGCTGCGCCGTCATCCTAAATACATTACCTTCCTTGCTCCGCTGGTCACCTGGTTTATGACCATTCTGGCGGGTACCGGCCATACCGCATTCTCTACCCTGCCCGTTATCACCGAAGTTGCCAAAGAGCAGGGCATTCGTCCGTCCCGTCCGCTCTCTATCGCCGTTGTCGCCTCGCAGATTGCAATCACTGCTTCGCCAATCTCTGCGGCCGTGGTGTTCTTTGCCGGTATTCTCGAACCGATGGGCGTGAGCTACCTGACGCTGCTGTCGATCTGTATTCCGGTTACGCTGATTGCGGTAATGATCACCGCGGTATTCTGTAACTTCCTCGGCGCCGAGCTGAAAGACGATCCGGTATATCAGGAACGTCTGGCAAAAGGCGAAGTGAAGCTGCGCGGCAGTCAGGCATTTACGCTGAAACCGCACGCCAAGCGTTCCGTGCTGCTGTTCTTGATCGGTATTGTCGCGGTGATGTTCTACGCTACCGCCATCAGCGATACCGTTGGGCTGATTCAGAATCCGGTGCTGCCGCGTAACGAAGCGATTGTGGTGTTCATGCTGACCATCGCTACGCTGATCAGCATCACCTGTAAAATCGATACCAGCGAAGTGCTCAACGCCAGCACCTTCAAATCCGGTATGAGCGCCTGCGTGTGCGTCCTGGGTGTGGCCTGGCTGGGTGATACTTTCGTGAAGGCACATATAACCGATATCCAGACCGTCGCGGGCGACCTGCTGCATAACTACCCGTGGCTGCTGGCTGTGGTGCTGTTCTTTGCCGCAACTCTGCTTTACTCCCAGGCCGCCACCACCAAAGCGCTGATGCCTGCGGCACTGATGCTGGGCGTCACCCCGCTGACCGCCATTGCCTCTTTTGCGGCCGTCTCTGCGCTGTTCGTCCTGCCGACCTATCCCACCCTGCTGGCCGCGGTGGAAATGGACGACACCGGCTCTACCCGCATTGGTAAATACGTGTTTAACCACGCCTTCCTGATCCCGGGCGTGATTGCTATCACTCTGTGTGTGATCCTCGGATTCATCATCGGCGGTGTGCTGCTGTAAAACGCTTTTGGTTGTAAAAAGAGTTAAAGTCGGGCCGCTCTGCGGCCCGATTCATTAATGAGCACCGGTCCGCCGTGATATAGTGATTTTTTACGCTGAGACGAGGTCGACTTGTGAACACACATGACGCTGTTGTTGTACTCTGTACCGCCCCCGATGAAGCCACCGCCCAGGATCTTGCCGCCAAAGTGCTGGCAGAAAAGCTCGCCGCCTGCGTGACTCTACTTCCCGGTGCCACCTCTCTTTATTACTGGGAAGGCAAGCTGGAACAAGAGTACGAGGTGCAGATGCTGCTGAAATCCAGCGTGGCGAATCAACAGGCGCTCCTCGACTGTCTCAAATCCCATCATCCTTACCAGACCCCGGAACTGCTGGTTCTGCCAGTGCTCCACGGCGATAACGACTATCTCTCATGGCTCAACGCTTCCTTACGCTGATCCTGCTGCTGTGCAGCACGTCAGTCTTTGCCGGGTTGTTTGACGCACCCGGCCGCTCTAACTTCACGCCTGCCGACCAGGCTTTTGTTTTCGATTTTCAGCAAAACCAACATGAACTGAACCTAAACTGGCAGGTGAAGGAGGGTTACTACCTCTATCGCAAGCAGATCAGCATCACGCCCGCACAGGCGCAGGTGGGTGAACCCCGGCTACCCAAGGGCGAGTGGCACGAAGATGAGTTCTACGGCAAAAGTGAAATCTACCGCGGTCAGTTAACGGTGCCGGTTACTCTTCAACAGGCCGCGAAAGGCGCTACGCTGACGGTCACTTATCAGGGCTGCGCCGATGCCGGTCTGTGCTATCCGCCAGAAACCAAAATCGTCCCCCTGAGCGAAGTCACTGCTGCCGCTAAGCCTGCTGCGACGCCTCTCCCTGCCGTGCAGCCAGACATCGCACCTGAAGCCGCTGAGCGCCCATTCTCACCCCTCTGGGCAGTGTTAATAGGGATGGGCATCGCCTTGACGCCGTGCGTGTTGCCGATGTATCCGCTGATCTCCGGCATCGTGCTTGGCGGTAAGCAGCGCCTCTCCACAGCCCGCGCACTGCTGCTGTCATTTATCTACGTTCAGGGGATGGCGCTCACCTATACCGCACTCGGTCTGGTCGTTGCGGCGGCCGGGCTGCAGTTTCAGGCCGCGCTCCAGCATCCGTATGTCTTAATCGGGCTATCAGTGGTGTTTATCCTGCTGGCGCTGTCGATGTTTGGCCTGTTCAGCCTGCAACTGCCCTCTTCCCTGCAAACCCGCTTAACCCTGATGAGCAATCGCCAGCAGGGTGGCTCCGCAGGCGGCGTATTTGCGATGGGTGCCATCGCCGGGCTGATCTGCTCCCCCTGCACCACGGCTCCGCTCAGCGCGATCCTGCTGTATATCGCGCAAAGCGGAAATCTGTGGCTTGGCGGTGGCACGCTCTACCTCTACGCGTTGGGCATGGGCCTGCCGCTGATCCTGGTAACGGTGTTCGGCAACCGGCTGCTGCCTAAGAGTGGCCCGTGGATGGAGCAGGTCAAAACCGGGTTTGGTTTTGTGATCCTCGCCCTGCCGGTCTTCCTGCTGGAACGTATCATCGGTGATGTCTGGGGCCTGCGTTTGTGGGCGATGCTGGGCGTGGCGTTCTTCGGCTGGGCATTCATCAGCAGTTTAAGCGCCAGAAAGCCATGGATGCGCATTGTCCAAATCCTGCTGCTGGCCGCAGCGCTGGTCAGCGTACGTCCCCTGCAGGACTGGGCGTTTGGCGCACCTGCTGCGCAAAACCAGGCGCACCTGAATTTCATTCCGGTAGAGAGCGTCGACGCGTTAAATCGCGCGCTGGCGCAGGCACAGGGTAAACCGGTAATGCTCGATCTGTACGCCGACTGGTGCGTGGCCTGTAAAGAGTTTGAGAAATACACCTTTAGCGATCCGCAGGTCCAACAGGCGCTGAAAAATACAGTCCTGCTGCAGGCCAACGTCACGGCAAACAACGCTGAGGATAAAGCATTACTTAATCAGCTCAAGGTGCTCGGCCTGCCCACTATTCTGTTTTTCAACGAGCAGGGTGAAGAGCAGCCGGCACAGCGCGTAACGGGCTTTATGGATGCGGCGACGTTCACAGCGCATTTGCGCGATCGCCAACCGTAAACGACACTTTATGCGGGAAAGTGCAAAAGCATACGGAGGAGAAAACCGTGCAACGTGAAGATATTCTGGGAGCAACCCTGCAGTTACTTGAAATTCAAGGAATAGCCAGCACCTCACTGGAGAGGGTTGCCGAGCGTGTAAATTATCCTGTGGAAGAACTCAGTCTGTTCTGGCCCGATAAAGAGGCGCTGCTGTATGACGCCCTGCGCTATCTCAGTCAGCAGATCGATATCTGGCGCAGGCAGCTGATGCTTAACAGCGAGCTGACACCCCAGCAAAAGTTGCTGGCACGCTATACGGCCCTGACCGAATGTGTGCGCAATCATCGCTACCCGGGCTGCCTGTTTATTGCTGCCTGCACCTTTTTCCCGGATCCGGATCATCCGCTACACCAGCTCGCCGACCAGCAAAAGCGCGCCTCCCATGACTTTACCCATGAACTCCTCACGACCCTGGATGTAGACGACCCCGCTATGGTGGCGAAGCAAATGGATCTGGTGCTGGAGGGCTGCCTCAGCCGACTGCTGGTGAACCGTAGCCAGGCCGATGTCGATACCGCGCACCGGCTGGCAGAAGATATTCTGCACTTCGCCCAGTGCCGCAAGGGTGGTGCGCTGACTTAAGCCAGCATCCCCGCCCAGGCAGACATGAACAGACACAGCGCCATCAGGCGCTGAAAACGCACCATCGCCGCGGATGTGCGAAACAGCCGGTTCACCGCCTGCCCCAGCCATGCCCAGCACGCCAGACAAGCAACCGAGATCAGCAGGAACCACAGCGCCATCAGGGCGATATCCCGCAACGCATGCTCCCCCGCAGGCGCAAACAGGCTGACGACGGCCAGCGCCATCATCCAGGTCTTGGGATTGATCACCTGCAACAGCGCTGCCGCACGTGCGGTAAAGCGGGTATGCGTCTCGCGGGATAAGTGAGCTGCAGGCGCACAAAACAGCTGCCAGCTCATCCAGCTTAACCACAGCACGCCTGCCCAGCTCATCAGCTGGCGGATCAGCGGATACGTCTGCAATAACTCCCCCGCTCCGGCTCCTGAAATCAGCACAATGGCGCTGGCTGCGGCACAGGCGCTCACCAGTGCAGGCACCGTTGCCCTCACGCCATAATGCTGGCTGTTGGTCAGAATGAGGATGTTGGTTGGCCCCGGCGTAATGGACGCAACGAAAGCAAATAACAGAAACGGCATCAGACTCACAGGTGACTCCTTATTATCAGAGCCCTGACAGTGCCGTTATTTTCTGGAAACGTCTGGAAGGTTTGTGCACAACCGTCGGTAATGGGCAGGCGTAATGCGATAAGCCCGCTGAAACCAGCGCCCAAGGTGGCTTTGATCGGCAAAGCCCAGCGTGGCCGCGACATCAACGGGCTGATCCCCTCGTGCCAGCAGCTGCCGCGCTTTGGCCAGCCGCAGCTGGATAAGCCAGGCATGAGGGGCCAGATGGAACTCGCGCTTGAAGCAGCGCGTGAGCGTGAAGCGATCGGTGCCGGTCACCCGGGCGAGGTCGGAGAGGCCAATGTTGTCACCCAGATGGGCATACAGATAATCCCGCGCCCGATGGGCCACCGCTGCACTCTGCAGCGATGAGGGTATTCTTTTGCGCCAGTGGCAATGTGACGTCAGCTGGGCCAGCAGATTATCCATTGTGCTTTGCTGCACAATCTTCATCTCGTCATTGTGCAGCGTGGCAAAGGTGTCACCAATGGTACGGACCAGCGGCAGATCGCGCGTCAGGGTCTGGGCGAAATGCAGCGAGTAGCTGCCGGGTGTGGACTCATACAGGCCATGCAAGGTGTCAGTGAGCCAGCGCTCATCGAGATAGAACGTCAGATAGGTAAAGCCGCCAGCGACGGGTGCGTCACCGTCGTGGATCTCACCCGGCTCAAGCAGGAAGGCATCGCCAGGATGGCTCTGATGGCGCTCGCGGCGACAGTGGAACTGCTGGGTTCCGCTGAGGGTAATGCCCACCAGATAACTGTCATGCCAGTGTGGATCGTAGGCGTGCCCTTCAAAGTGCGCCTTGATTGTTTCAATCCCCGTATCTGCATGCTGTCGCAGCTCAAGCCAGTCATTCACTGTATCGCCCCATTTGCCGCTGTCAGCATTGCCTGAGCTTACCTGCGTGTCTGGAAGATTTGTGCAAAATCGACGCGCAAACCGACAGATTGCCGCAATCTTACGCAGTTGAACAGCTTTTGCCGAAATAAGGTTGACGCCCGGGCGTGATTACGGTTTAATTCGCCCCGTTGCCCGGATAGCTCAGTCGGTAGAGCAGGGGATTGAAAATCCCCGTGTCCTTGGTTCGATTCCGAGTCCGGGCACCACTATTTAGAAAAACCAGCCTCAGGGCTGGTTTTTTGCTTTTTAGCGTTCTGCCCTGCGCTTACTGCGCCCCGGTCTGCTGACTTTCAGACGGGATCTCAGCACCCTTTCCCTCGTCTAATGAAAATGACGTGTTGAAGTGGTCCGGGGCGACTTCAACGTGACCCCGTGATTCCTCCGCGTCTTTCTCTTTACGCGCGACTTCGTCCATGATAAGGCGATAGGCGATGTAGTATTTGTAGATGTTACTCACATAGGTAACGGTCTCAGCCCCGATCCGTTCAGCAGCCAGATATTCCACATTGCCAAACCAAACGTTGGGATCAAAGCCACGGGTCCTGGTTTCAGCCCGTAGCCGGGTAATGCGGGCCGCGCCCGCGTTATAAGAGGCAAACGAGAAGAGCGCCTTGTCCAGACGGGTCATCGGCTCATTACCGTAGTAACTGTCTATCATCCAGCGCATATATTTCACCCCCGCATGGATATTGGGATCCAGCTTACGGATGTCGCCCACTTTCAGTTCCTTGCCCGTACGCGGCATCACCTGCATCACGCCAATAGCACCGACATGGCTGCGGGCGGACTGGTCGAGCCGCGACTCCTGATAACCCTGGGCAGCCATCAGCAGCCAGTCTACGTCGTAGCGGTCGCCGTACTTCCTGAATAAATAGACCATTTTCAGCAGCTTGCGACGCTCCTTCTCTGCGGCTGCGCTTTTGACATAGTCTGCGTTCTTCGGTAGCGAAACAGCAAGGTATTGCCCAGTTTGCTGCCCTGGCCATTTTCCTTAACGAAGTCATTCAGCAGCGCGAGAAGTGCCGGGCTATTTTTGCGTACTGCCCACGCAATGCTGGCATCGTCACGCAACACAATGTTTTCGTGGATCTGAATTTTTGGAAATACCTGTTTCCAAAACTCAGCTTTATGGCGATCAACCACAATCAACAGGATGAGTCCCGCATTCACCATCTCGATAAGATCTTCATCTTCAAGTGATTCAGGTGCTTCTTCAAGAATAACGGGGGGAAGTGAGGCTTTTACAAAGCGTGCGTTAAGCGCTGTCAGGCTCTCGTAATAGCTCGATGAGCGGCGCACAAATACCGTCTTGCCCGAGAGTTGCTCCAGGGTGTCTACCCTGGGGGAGTAAGGGCCAGAGAGCAGCAGTTCCTGGACATTCGGATAGAGAGGGAGGGTGAAATCCACGAGTTTCTGGCGATCCGGCGTGAGGGTCAGATTTGCGGCGGCAATATCACCCCGTCCCTCGTTGAGGGCCTTGAACAGCTGATCGCGCGCCACCGGTACGAAGATAATACGTACTTTGAGATGGCGTTGTTTGAGCTTGTCCTCCTTCAGTAACCTGGCGTTGAGTTCACGTTCAAACTCCATAAACATGTCATGGGTGACACCGCGCTGGGTTCCCTTGTTGATGAAAAAGAAGGTCTTGCTGTACGTCGTCAATACGCGTATCACCCGGCGATCGAGCATCCCTGGCAGATCCCCCACCCAGGGTTTCAGCAGTTCCTCCCTGTTAACTTCGAGCGCCTCGCGCTCCTCCAGCGGAGGCTTAACGTGCTCAGACTTCGCAGGCGGTTGATTTTGCTCAGCAGAAACAGCATACGCAGGAACGACGAGCAGTAAGGCGGTGATAAGAGCGATGAAATAACGGTGAAACGCGAGGGCATTCATGGCGAGAGACTCCGCATGGCGCATCTCTTCATTTTAGCCAACGCCAGCCCTCTCTGGCGTACTTCGACAGTATCCAGAAACTGCATTCCATCTTTGATGACGTGTTTGAAAACACAAATTTTGCGCCGCCCGGCAGAAATCATTGAGCTGACTTGCATTTTTATACCTTGTGCACTGCACTCAAACTCAGGAAACAATCAATAACACCGGGTGAGCATGATGGGGATCAGCGGCGCAGCGTGGGAGGGGATGTACCTGAATAAACAAGGAACGTCCTTGTGAGCCTCGCGATTGAATTTGTCGGGATCCGCAAAGCATTTGGCCCGGTGCGCGTGTTGCATGGGGTCAGCTTTACGCTGGCGCCGGGCAAAATATATGGCTTGTTGGGGGAAAACGGGGCCGGTAAGTCGACCCTGATGAAAATTCTCTCCGGTTATGAGCAGGCCAGCGAAGGAGAGGTGCGCATTGACGGCACGGCCTGTCACTTCCGTTCTTCTCGTGATGCCGAACAAGCCGGTGTGGTACTGATCCATCAGGAATTCAACCTGGCTGAGCACCTCACGATTGCCCAAAATATTTTCCTCGGCCATGAATATAAACGGGGCTGGCTGCTGGATGAGCGCGCCATGGAAAAGGCAAGCGCGCTCCGTCTTGCCGACGTCGGCCTCAGGATCTCGCCCACTACGCTGGTCCGGCGGCTGATCGTCGCGGAGAAGCAGCTGGTCGAGATCGCTAAAGCCTTATCACGCCAGGCGCGTTTGTTAATCATGGACGAGCCCACCGCCACGCTGACCCCAGCGGAAACGGAGCGATTATTCGCGCTGATAGGCAAGCTTAAGGCAGATGGGGTCACCATCATTTACATCTCTCACAAACTTGATGAGGTTAAAGCCATCACCGATGAGGTCGTGGTGATGCGCGATGGCCGCTTCGTTACCCGCGCCGCCACCGCCGATCTTACGCGCCAGCAGATGGCGAACCTGATGGTAGGCCGTGACATGTCAGACATGTTTCCCCCCAAGCTTACACCCGCCAGAGAGGCCCCTGTGGCAATGGCCGTCGACGGGCTGTCAGTACCCGGCTGGATCGACGAACTCAGCTTTAACGTGCGCGCGGGGGAGATCCTCGGCTTCGCCGGACTGGTCGGAGCCGGACGTACTGAGGCTTTTGAAGCCATCATGGGGCTGCGGCCGCGCAGTGCCGGGGCGCTGACGCTGGGTGGAAAAAAAGTTCAGCCCAGGAATCCACGCGATGCCATGCGTCATGGCCTTACCTATATGCCGGAAGATCGCAAAGGTAAGGGCTTGCATATCAACCTGGGGCTGAGTGAAAACCTGACGCTGATGACCCTGGAACGCTACGCCACGCCGTTACTCAATCAGCGCGCAGAGCAGGAGGCGCTTGAGCAGGCGGTAACGATCTTTGGGCTCAAAGTGGGCGATCTTAACGCCAGGGCGCGCATGCTATCCGGGGGGAATCAACAGAAACTGGTGCTGGCCAAATTCCTGCACCCGGACCCGCGCGTTATCGTGCTTGATGAACCCACTCGTGGCGTCGATGTGGGTGCCAAAAGAGACATCTATTTTTTGATTCAACGACTTGCTGCTGAAGGACGCGCCGTGATTGTCATCTCCAGCGAATTGATTGAACTGATCGGTTTGTGCCATCGCGTACTGGTGTTACGTGCGGGACGGTTGCAGGCAGAGCTTAGCGCTGAAAAACTGAACGAAGAGGAGCTGATCACCTATGCCACCGGTACCCGCTGATCGTTTCCTGGCCTTGCGTCGCACCTGGTCGCACCTTTCGGGGCTTGGCCCGCTGATTGGGTTGATTCTGTTGTGCATCGTCGGCACTCTGCTCAACCCGGATTTTGCCACCCTCGATAACATGATGAATGTGCTGACCCGCACGGCTTTTATCGGCATCATCGCGGTGGGCATGACCTTTGTCATTATGTCCGGCGGGATCGATCTTTCGGTTGGCTCCATGGCAGCACTGATCGCAGGCTGTGTGATCCTGTTTATGAATCACTTCTCCGCTTCTCCGCTGGCTGGGGTGGTATTTGGGGCACTGTTTGCTCTGGTGCTGGGTGCCCTGTTTGGTGCCATGCATGGCGTGTTGATTACCAAAGGGCTGATCGAACCCTTTGTCGTCACTCTGGGTACCCTGGGTATCTTTCGGGCCTGCCTCACCTGGCTGGCTGATGGGGGCGCACTCACGCTTGCTGACACCCAGGCGGATATCTACAGCCCTGTCTATTATGGCAGTTTGCTCGGCGTGCCCATCCCGGTGTGGGTGTTTGCCATCGTGGCCCTGGCGGGCGGGATATTACTCAACCGTACCGCTTTTGGCCGCTATGCGCAGGCCATCGGATCGAACGAGCAGGTTGCCCGTTATGCCGCGATCCGCGTCGATCACATCAAAATCCTGACCTATGCGCTGCTCGGGTTATGTGTCGGCATCGCGACCTTACTGTATGTCCCGCGGCTGGGTTCCGCCACGCCGAGTACCGGCCTGCTGTGGGAGCTGGAAGCGATTGCCGCCGTGGTGGTAGGCGGGACGACCCTCAAGGGAGGGGAAGGCCGCATTGTCGGGACGGTGATCGGCGCCATCCTGCTTTCCGTGATCAGTAACATTCTTAATCTCACCAGCATCATCAGCGTTTATCTCAATGCCGCCGTTCAGGGGGTGGTGATTATCATCGTCGCGTTCCTGCAACGCGGGCGTTGAGGTAGTGGTAACAGAGGAAATCCGCGGCACGCGGGCAAACCGTTAGATTAACTGGAGATAACTCGATGAATAACGTGCTTCGCATTATTGGTGCCAGTGTCCTTGCCTGCTCGCTCAATACCAGCTGGGCGGCAGAGAGTGTAACGCTGGGCGTTTCTATTCCGACGGCCACCCACAGTTTCACCTCTGGCATCGTCTGGTGGGCTAACAAGGCCAAAGAGGATCTGGAGAAGGCGCACCCCGATCTCAAGGTCATCGTGAAAACGGCGGCCAACGCCCCCGAACAGGCTAACCAGCTGCAGGATCTGTTAACGGTCAACAAAATGAACACCCTGGTCATTTTCCCGTTTGAATCCGCAACGCTGACCAAGCCAGTGGCTCAGGTGAAAGATAAAGGGGTGTATGTCACGGTCGTTGACAGAGGATTAACCGACACCAAAGCCCAGGATGCTTACGTCGCCGGTGACAACACCGCATTTGGTAAACTGCCGGCCGAATATCTGGCGAAGACCATGGGTGGCAAAGGCGATCTGGTGGTCTTGCGCGGTATTCCAACCACGCTGGATAACGAGCGTTTTGACGCATTCTCTGCCGTGATCAAACAACATCCTGAGATGAAAATTCTTGATGCCAAATACGGTAACTGGAACCGGGATGATGCCTTCAAAGTGATGCAGGACTACCTCACCCGCTATAAGCATATCGATGCCGTCTGGGCTGCCGATGATGATATGGCGGTCGGCGTACTCAAGGCCATTGACCAGGCCAAACGTGATGACATCAAAATTGTCTTTGGTGGTGCAGGTGCCAAAGGGGCCATTAAAACGTTAATGGATGGAAATGATCCGCGCATCCAGGCGAACGTCTCCTATTCACCTAAGTTTATCTACGATGCGATCAAACTGACCGCAGAGGCGCGCCTGGCAGGCAAGGACCTACCAGCCAAAACCATTATTCCTTCGGTGTTGATCACCAAAGACAATGCCAAAGATTTCTACTTCCCTGATTCACCCTTCTGAGTTTGTGTAGATGCGGGGTGGGCTGATCGCCCCGCAACCCCCACTATCACCGCGTGATGAAGGAGTTGCGCATGAAAACCATCAAAGGACCGGCGATCTTTCTTGCACAATTTATCGGTGACGACCCGCCCTTCGATACGCTGCAGGGACTGGCTGGCTGGGCCGCAGAGCTGGGATTCACCGGGGTACAGCTCCCCACGAATCACCCCCATTTGTTCGATTTGAACCAGGCGGCACACAGCCAAACCTATTGTGACGAGGTAGCCGGACAGCTGGCCGAGCATGGGCTCGTCATCACGGAGCTTTCGACTCACCTGCAAGGGCAGCTGGTGGCGGTGCACCCGGCCTATGATTCCTTGTTTGACCAATTCGCGGCCCCCGAAATGCGCGGTAAGCCGACAGCACGTACCGAGTGGGCGGTTAATCAACTGATGGCGGCGGCGAAGGCCTCTCAGCGTCTGGGATTAACAGCACATGCCACCTTTAGCGGCGCCTTCGCCTGGCCTTATCTTTACCCCTGGCCGCAGCGACCGGCAGGGCTGATTGATGAAGCCTTTGCCGAGCTGGCGCGCCGTTGGCGTCCTGTACTGGATGCGTTTGATGAGCAAGGCGTTGACGTGTGTTATGAGTTGCACCCCGGTGAAGATCTGCACGATGGGGTGACGTTCGAACGTTTTCTGGCGGCATTGGATGCGCATCCACGTGCCAATATTCTTTATGATCCCAGCCACTTCGTATTACAGCAGCTTGATTATCTGGCATTTATCGACATCTATCATCAGCGAATCAAAGCGTTTCACGTGAAAGATGCGGAGTTTAGACCCACCGGCCGTCAGGGTGTGTATGGGGGATATCAGGACTGGCAGGATCGCGCAGGGCGTTTTCGCTCTCTGGGTGACGGGCAGATAGACTTTACGGCTATCTTCTCGAAGCTGACCCAGTATGACTATGCCGGCTGGGCCGTGCTGGAGTGGGAGTGTGCTCTCAAACACCCACAGAGCGGGGCTGCTGAAGGGGCGCAATTTATTCGCCAGCACATTATTCGGGTGGCGGATCATGCCTTCGATGACTTTGCCGATAGCCGCCTCGATCCGGCTCAGCTATCCACCTTACTGGGGCTGGGAGCTAAAACATGAATCGCCGTCTGCGTCTTGGCATGGTGGGAGGAGGACAAGGTGCTTTTATCGGTGCTGTACATCGACTGGCAGCCCGGCTGGACGACCGCTACGAACTGGTCGCGGCGGCCCTCTCAGGCGATCCTGGCAGAGCAGCGGCCAGCGCGGCTGAACTGAGACTGCCGCGCAGCTACAGCGATTATCGCGAAATGGCCCGGCAGGAGTCTGCCCGTCCGGACGGTATAGACGTCGTCGCTATCGTCACCCCTAATCATCTGCATGCCCCTGTGGCCACCGCTTTTCTGGAAGCCGGTATCCACGTGATCTGCGATAAACCGCTGGCGCTGACGCTCGCGGAAGGAGAGGCCCTGGCCGCGCTGGCAAAACGGCAGCAGCGGCTGTTTGCCGTGACCCACACCTATAGCGGTTACCCGATGGTACGCCATGCTCGCGCCCTGGTGGCGGCGGGTGAACTCGGCGAGCTGCGTTATGTGCAGGTGGAGTATCTTCAGGACTGGCTGGCAGAACCGCTGGAGGCCAGCGGTAATCGTCAGGCGGCCTGGCGCACCGACCCCGCCCGATCCGGTCAGGCCGGTTGTCTGGGTGATATCGGCACCCATGCCTGGCAGCTCGCCGCCTTTGTCAGCGGCCAGTTGCCGGAGACGCTCAGCGCCGAGCTACACACCTTTGTACCTGGCAGACGGGTTGATGATCATGTTCAGGTCTGGATGCGTTATTCCAATGGGGCCCGGGGTGCACTGGTCGCAAGTCAGGTCGCCAGTGGCGAGGAAAACCGCCTGGTACTGCGCATCTACGGCTCCCGTGCCAGTTTAGTTTTCAGTCAGGAGGAACCGAACCAGCTGTGGTTTACCCCACTTGCGGGTCAGGCTCAGCGGCTAACCCGGGGACGTAGCCTGAGTCCGGCAGCAACACATGCCACCCGTGTACCAGCCGGTCATCCTGAGGGTTATCTGGAGGCGTTCGCTCAGCTGTATACCGATGCCGCACTGCGCATTCATGCCATGCAGGCGGGAGTTCCTCCCCCGACTGAGACGGACGATCTTCCCTGTGTGGAAGAGGGAGTGAACGGCATGCGTTTTATTGAAGCAGTGCTGGACAGTCATCGTGCAGGGGGGGCCTGGATACCCTTATAAATCCAACACCGGCCCTGTCTTACAAAGACAGGGCCCAGGGAACATTCGTGGCCACTCCCTTCTGATCGAGGGGATTCTGTTTCCACCATCAGGTTAGCTCAACATCCCCTTGTTCCCCCTCATTCATACTCTCTGTGCTGTGAATGAGTCGGATCGCCAGATAGAGGTCTGGCACCAGAATCATGTCATCATCTTTCATTGTGGGCCGACTTTCCTTAAACCAGCGGGTTAACTCCGTTTTCCGGCCCGCAAGGATTAACGTAATCTGTCGGCTTTTCAGGTCACGCTTTAACTCATTAATAGTGGCTAAGACGCTGATATCTGGATGGGTAAAGCAGGCAACGGCATCAATTACCACCCACTTCGGTTGTCGCGCTGCACCATCGACTAAATTCAATACACGGCGTTTGAAATAAGCCACATTAAAATAGGTCAGTGGTGAGTTAAATCGATACATCAGCACGCCGGGGATCATTTTTATATCAGTGGTGTTGCCTAACGAGTGGATCATTCCATGTTCGTCCGTTCCTAACAAATGCTCAGAAGGACGAAAGACCGTGCGCAGGAACTGCAGCAGGCCAAGTAACACCGCAAGACCGATCCCCTGGATAACGCCGATAATTAAAACGCAGACGAACGTGAAACAGGCCAGGCGAAAAGCTTGCTTATTTCTTCGCCTCAGGCTCCATAGCCCGCGTAAATCAATCAATGACCAGGAGGCATAAATTAAAACAATCCCTAATGCAGATACCGGGATGTATTGTAATGGCTGGGTGAAAAACAGCACAACGATGCCAATGATGACGGCGGCGACAATGGAAACCAGCTGGCTTTTCCCGCCACTGGAATCATTAACCGCAGTTCGGGAATCGGCGCCACTAATAGCAAATCCCTGAGATAAGCCCGACATAAGATTCGCCAGACCCAGCGCTCTGAACTCAGAATCGGCATTAATGTCGTAGCCATTTTTCGCAGCGAAACTGCGAGCCGTCAGCATCAGGCTGACAAAACTGACCAGCGCCAGGTTCAGCGCAGGGATCACTAAATCACGCATCAGAGCAGGCTGGAACGATCCCCAGTGAACGACGGGTAATCCAGACTGGAAGCCAACGCCACCAATAGTGGCAATACCATACTGTTGCGCCGATGTGGCCCATACCAGTGCCGTAGTGATCACAATGGCAACCAACGGGGCTGGCCAATGTCTGCGAAACGTTTTGATCGCCATTAAAATCACTAACGTTAAAACGGATATCCCGAAGGTTAATAAATGGCCTTCTGAAATTCGTCCTGGCAGAGCAATGATTTTCTCGATGACCTGCTCTTCATTAAGCTGGATCCCAAAAACCTTGCCTAATTGCCCGACGATAATCGTCACGGCAACGCCGTTAAGTAAACCTGTCAGAATGGGATGGGAAAGCAGATCGGCCAGTGCCCCAAGGCGAAATTTACTGGCAAGCAGGCACCATCCTCCCATCATCAATGTCATGACAATCGTCAGTTGCCAGTGAAGTTCGGGGTTTCCGGCGGACAGAGGAACCACAACGGCCGCAATGACCGCACAGGTCGTTGCATCAGGGCCAACAATAAGCTGACGGGAAGAACCAAACAGCGCATAAGCGATCATCGGCAAAACGCAGGAATACAGCCCTACGATAGCCCCTACACCTGCCAACTCAGCATAAGCAATAGCCACCGGAAGTGCGACGGCAGCCACGGACAAACCAGCCTTAATGTCTTGTTTTAGCCAGCTTTTCTCGTACGCTAATAAGTTTTTCAACCCTGGCATGTAGTTTAATAAAACGTTTCCAGACACGTTCTTCTCCGCATATCTCCTCACTTAGAGATAAAGATACACGGTACCGTCGCGGTCGATCCTGATATTTTCGGGGTAAAACAAGAAACCTAAACGACGAACTCAGCATCATTTAAAGCGATTCAGGCTGGAAAAAAGCGATACGGAACTGTATTTTTTCCGTAAAAAACAGACGCAAAAAACCCCGCACCTTCCGGTACGGGGTTCTTCTTGTTTGATGCCTGGCAGTTCCCTACTCTCGCATGGGGAGACCCCACACTACCATCGGCGCTACGGCGTTTCACTTCTGAGTTCGGCATGGGGTCAGGTGGGACCACCGCGCTAGTGCCGCCAGGCATATTCTGTTTTGTTAACCGTTG